>SXOX01000018.1 GCA_005776585.1 Pseudomonadota bacterium
AGGAAGACCAGGTTCGAGCGCAGGCGCACCGACGGGTCCAGATCGCGAGCACGCAGCCCGACCTTGACCAGCCGATGCCCCTCGGCCCACGGCGCGTTGGCGACCTCGACGTGGACCGCGACCGGATGCGGTCCGGCGGGCGCGGCGAGCTCGTAGGGGAAGTAGTTGACGAGCTCTTCGATGCGCACGGCTGCTGGCGGCGGAAGCCGGCTCTGGTTCAGGAATCGGCGCACGTTGGCGTAGCTCGCCGTGTCGACGTCGAGCCCGAAGGTCGACAGCGGCACCGTCGCGGCGTCCATGAACGGGTGGTCGTGGACCGCCTCGTAGGCGTCCGACGGCGCGGGCCGACGCGGCTGCAACGGCTGCCCGTAGCCGCCATGGCGACCGCGCCAGTCCTGCCCGGGCACCGGGTCGGCGAGCTCCGGTCGCGCGCTCTTGGTCCCGGCGAGGCCCGCGAGACTGTCCGTCGTGCCGTGGCCTCCGCCGCCCGCCGGTGTGCCGGTGAGACCGACCGAGGAACGCGTCTTGCCGAGCCCTCCCGCTCCAGCCGATTCGTCCTTGTCGTTGAGCAAGCGCTCGGCCAACGGACCCGACACGGGACCGGAGAGCGCGCCCACCGGCGCGACCGGCGCGGGACCGTCGACTGGCTTCTCCACCATGGGTGCCGCGACCGCCCCCGAGTCCTTGGGCCGCGCTGACTCCCGCTCGGAGTCACCCTTCGCGGCCACCGGCTCCTCCGCGGGAGTCGCCGTGTTGTCGTTGGGGTCTGCCTCAGGCTTCTTCGGCGCGCCCGTGACGGTCGAAACCACCGGAGCCGGCTCCGGTGCAGCACCGCCGGTCCACCGTCCGCCGTTGTCCTGCACCCTTGCGGGCACCGCCGCCACGACCCCGGCCTCGAGTTGGGCCTTGGACGCCGGCGCTCCAGGCGTCGCTCCCGGTGACACCGGTGGCGACGTGACCTGCGACGCACGGTCCTCCGCCGTGGGCGACGGCGTGGGGCTCAGCGCGACGTCCGAAGGCGCCCGTCGCTCCTCGTGCGGCCTCTGCGAGACGACGACGGCCGCGGCGATGCCTGCGGCGACAGCGAGCCCAGAGAAGGCCACGATCGCCCGCCGGGTCCGCGAATGCCGACTGGCGGAGGCCCCCGTGGGCAAGCCGCCCGGAAGCGCGGTGAGCCGCGCCTTGCCGGCGCCGGCGTCGATCGCCGCACGCTGCGTTTCAGTGAGGCCCGTGTTTGGCTCGTCGCCGAACGCCGACTCGAGCGCCTGCGCCGTCACTCGAATGGCCGCGACCTCCGCGGCCAAAGCGGGGTCCAGCGCCAGGGCACCCTCGAACTCGGAGAGCGCGTCGCCCTCGAGCTCGCCCAGGGCGTAGGCGGTGATTCTCCAGTCCGACTCGACCCCAGGTGAAGTGTGTGTCCCGTTCATGACGCCCTCCCCTGCCCCACCGGGGCGTGCTCGGCGAGCTGCCGACGTAGCGCTCGCATTCCGATGTGCAGCAAATATCCGACCGTACCCTCCGGCAGGCGCGTCACGCGACTGATCTCGCGGTACGAGAGCCCGCCCTGAAAGCGCAGCCGAACGACCTCCTGTTGCTCGTGCGGGAGCGCGTCCAATGCCGTGAGCACCGCGCGCGAGGTCTGCCGTTCGGACACGGCCGCCTCGGGCGACTCGCCGCCGGTGTCTGAGAGCATGACTGTGGGTTCCATACGTATCTCCTCCGATGCGTCCATCCGTGCCGGGGTAGGGGTGAGCGGGGCGCGCCGAAGGTGCTTCGAGACGTCGAGGGCACGGTTCCGACACACGGTGAACAGCCACTCGGCGAGGTGGCCCTCGACCGCGTCGGCATCCGCCTGCCAAAGCCGGAGGAACGTGTCCTGGACGACCTCGCGCGCACGCTCCAAATCGCCACCCAGGAGCCGCTCCGCATAGCGGACGAGCGTCCTCTCGTGGCGGCCCAGAGCCTCAGAAACCAGCGCGGCACGGTCGTTCATCCTCACCTCGAAGCCCCTAACCTGCGGAGCCTCCAACACGTTCACGACCGAGCCCACGAGAATCTTGGTGCGTCGAGAAACATTTACAGAAATCTTTTTCCGATCCGCTGCGATGCGCCTCGAACGGGGCCTCCGTGTCGGCGTCGAGAAGCCGATCGACCGCTCGGAGACGTTGACCGACGTTGACCGTTCCAGCTACCGTGACGTCTCGGCGTTCGAGGGCACGGCCATGGATGGCGGAACGGTGAGCACTCCGAACGACCGCGACTCAGGGAGGGATGTCATGCGCAGTCTTTTGGGAGGTCCCGCGAGGCGGGCGCTGTGGGTGCTCGCGAGCCTTCTGGGAGCGTGCAGCGATGAGCTCTCGAGCGGCGAGTTCGTCCTGCTGGACGTGACGAGCGGCGACGTCGTCGTGCTGGCAGAGGTGTCCTCGGACACCGGACGGGACGCCAAGGCCGAGGTGGGCGACGCCGCGCGTGACGTGAGCGGCGCGGAGACCGACGCGAGCCTTCAGGGGGAATGCCCGGGCGGCTTTGGCTGCGCCTGCGAGTCGCCGCTCGACTGCGCGACCGGCTTCTGCGTGCCGGCCGGCATCGGCGGCGTCTGCTCCAAGAGCTGCGTGGATGACTGTCCCAGCGGCTATACGTGCAAGGGCATCACCGGTGGGCGCGACTTGACCTATGTGTGCGTTCCGCTCGGGGACTCGCTGTGCCACGGCTGCCTCGCCGACGCCGACTGCGAGGGTCCCGGGGCCCGCTGCGTGCCCGACCTCGCGGGGGCCGGGCGCTGTGGTCGCGCGTGCAGCTCCTCCAACGGCTGCCCGAAGGACTTCGACTGCCTGCTCGAGGCCAACGCACCGCTGGGAGCCCAAGGTCAGTGCCGTCCGACGACAGGCTTTTGCCCGTGCATCAAGCCGCTCGTCGGCACGAGCCAGCCGTGCGTGGCAAAGAACGACTTTGGCAGTTGCACGGGTCTGCAGACGTGCACGGCCACGGGCTGGGCGGGCTGTGACGCGCCTCCGCCGATGTTGGAGCTCTGCAACGGCCACGACGACGACTGCGACGCCACGACCGACGAGGGCTTCCCGGACACGGACGCGGACAAGTCCCCCGACTGCTTGGACCTCGACGACGACGCGGACGGAATCGCGGACGACCAGGACAACTGCGCGCTCGTCGCCAACGCGGCTCAGGAGAACCTCGATCTCGACGCGCAGGGCGACGCGTGCGATCTGGACGACGACAACGACTTCAGCCCCGACACCGCGGACTGCCAGCCGAACGATCCCCAGATCCACCCGGGCGCGACGGAGGCCTGCAACGGCAAGGACGACGACTGTAATGGCACGACCGACGACGGCGCCTTCGACACCGACAGCGACACGATCCCCGACTGCCAGGATCTCGACGACGACGGCGATGGTGTGCCCGACACGAGCGACCTGTGCCCGCTGATCGCCGATCCGGGGCAGGAGAATCTCGACCTGGATGGCCTGGGCGATGCGTGTGATCCGGACGATGACAACGATCTCTCGGCGGACGCGCAGGACTGCGAGCCCAAGAACCCGGCGGTGCATCCTGGCGCGGCCGAGGTGTGCAACGGCAAGGACGACGACTGCACGGGGAAGGCCGACGACGGCGCGGCGGACCTCGACGCCGACGGGTTGGCCGACTGCGTCGATCCGGACGACGACGCGGACGGAATCCTGGACGGCGCGGACAACTGCCCGGTCACGGCCAATGCGGACCAGGCGAACTTCGACCTGGACCCCCTGGGCGATGCCTGCGATCCCGACGACGACAACGACTTCAGCGCGGACGCGAGCGATTGCAAGCCCTTCGATCCGCTCATTCACCCCAACGCGGGCGAGCCGTGTGACGGCGTCGACAATGACTGCTCGGGCGTGGCCGACGACGGGGCCGTGGATCTCGATCAGGACGGCCTCCCGGACTGCGTCGACCCCGACGACGACGGCGATGGCGTGGCCGACGCAAAGGACAACTGCCCGGTCACGGCGAACGCACCGCAGGACGACCTCGACCTGGATGGCCAGGGCGATGCCTGCGATCCGGACGACGACGGTGACCTGTCGGCGGACGCGGCGGACTGCAAGCCGCTGGATCCGACGGTGCACCCTGGCGCCGCCGAGGTCTGCAACGGCAAGGACGACGACTGCAACGACATCGTCGACGATGGCTCACCCGACACGGATCTCGACGGCATCGCGGACTGCCTCGACACGGATGACGACGACGATCAGGTCCTCGATGGTGTGGATGACTGCCCGCTGGTCACCGACCCGTTGCAGGAGAACTTCGATCTCGACCCGCAAGGGGATGCGTGCGATCCAGACGACGACAATGATTTGTCACCGGATGCGGTCGACTGCCAGCCGAAGAACCCGAGCATCCATCCGAGCGCGCTTGAGGCCTGCAACGGGCTCGACGACGACTGCGATGGGACGCCTGACGACGGTTTCACCGACCTGGACCTCGATGGGCTGGCGGACTGCCTCGACAGCGACGACGACGAGGACGGCGTGGCCGACGCGATCGACAACTGCCCCGTGATCAAGAACACCGACCAAGCCAACTTCGACCTGGACACCCAGGGCGACGCCTGCGATCCAGACGATGACAATGACCTCTCGCCCGATGGCGCCGACTGCGAGCCGTTCAACCCCCAGGTCCATCCGGGGGCGCTCGACGTCTGCAACGGCAAGGACGACGACTGCAACCAGACCATCGACGACGGCGCGCTCGACTCCGATCAGGACGGTCTGCCGAACTGCGTAGACCCCGATGACGACGGCGATCAGGTCGATGACGACAAGGACAACTGCCCGCTCGTCGCCAATGGCGGTCAAGAGGACTTCGATCTCGACACGACGGGTGACGCCTGTGATCCGGACGACGACAACGACCTCCACGCCGACGGCGCCGACTGTCAGCCGAAGAACCCCGCCGTCCATCCGGGCGCGCCGGAGATCTGCAATGGCGTCGATGACGACTGCAACCAGACCATCGATGACGGCGCGTTGGATCTCGACCAGGACCAGATCTCAGACTGCATCGACACCGACGATGACGCGGACGGGATCCTGGACGTGGCCGACAACTGCCCGCTCACGCCAAACGCGGGGCAGGAGGACCTCGATCAGGACGGCCTCGGCGACGCGTGCGACGGGGACCGCGACGGAGACGGGATCGCGAACGCCGTAGACAACTGCCCCAATACGTCGAACCCGACGCAGGCCAACCAGGATGGTGACGGGCAGGGCGACGCGTGTGACGACGACCGCGACGGCGACGGGATCGCGAACGTCACGGACGTGTGCCCGGACGTGCCGGATCCGGCGCAGCTCGACACGGACAAGGACGGTCAAGGCGATGCGTGCGACACCGATGACGACGGGGACGGGGATCCCGATGGGACGGACTGCGCGCCGCTCAACGCGCTCGTCGGGCATGGGCTCCCTGAGTCGTGCAACCAGACCGACGACGACTGTGACGGTACCGTAGACGACGGCAACAACGGCTGTGGCGGCGCATGCGCGCTCAGCGGGACGCTGGGCGCCGCGTGCGATGGCGCCGATGCGGACCTGTGCACCGATGACCAGGTCGTCTGCACGGGTTTGAACACTACGGGCTGCGCGGCGGGCGCCGACACGGCCGAGCAGTGCAACGGCACCGACGACGACTGCGACGGTCAGGTCGACGAGGGGTGCACCTGCACTATTACGAAGAACGCCGGTCAGACGTATTTCCTTTGCACCGACTTCCTGCCT
The DNA here is from genome assembly GCA_005776585.1 of Pseudomonadota bacterium. Taxonomy (GTDB): domain Bacteria; phylum Myxococcota_A; class UBA9042; genus SXOX01. The sequence continues at coordinate 5,781 of SXOX01000018.1, forward strand.
TGGACCGGCGCGCGCGACGCATGCGGCAAACTCGGGGCCAAGTTCGTGAGCATCACGAGCGCCGCGGAGAACGCCTTCCTCGTCAACGCGACAGGCGCCATCTCCAAGGAGAAGTGGTGGATCGGCCTGAACGATCGCTCCTCGGAGGGGACCTTCGTATGGGACAGCGGCGAGGCGGTCACGTACAAGAACTGGCACTCGGGCGAGCCGAACAACCAGGGCAACGAGGACTGCACGCAGCTCTGGCGCTACACGGACGGCACCTGGAACGACGAGCCGTGCGCGTCGGCGTTCCGCTACGTCTGCGAGCAGTAGCCCGGGCGGGCCCGAAGCCTACTTGGGCCAGCTCACCTCTTGGAGCGGGCGCGGGACCTCGCCGCCCATGACGCCCGTGCGATGCTCGCGCAGTCGGCGCCGCATGTCCTGATAGCGCTTGCGCATCTCGTCGAGCGCGGCCCGATTCGTCGTCGCGAGGTTCGTGTACTCGTTGGGGTCGGCGGTCACGTCGAAGAGCTCGTCGAAGCCGTCGCGGGAGCGGCGCCACAGGCCCGGCGCGTTGAGCTCCAGCTTCTCGCCCACGTCGTGATAGATGTACTTGTACTTGCTCGTGCGGATGCCGTAGCTCCAGCGGCCCTCGAAGTACGCCACACCCTGCTCTAGCGGCTGCTTCTGGCCGCGCACGAGGGAGGCGTACGAGTCGGTGAACTGCTTCTTGCGCTTGCCGCCGAGGCCCAGCAGCTCGGTCAGTGTGGGCGCGAGTCCCGCGGTCGAGACCACGTTGGGCACGTCGATTCCGCGCGGCAGCGTGCCGTCCAGCTTGAAGACCAGAGGCACGTGGATCTCCTCGTCGTAGAAGGTCTTTCCGTGCATGCGGGCCACGCGCGTGTTCACGTTGTTCGAGTAGCCGTCGTGCTTCGGGTCCATCGCCTCGCCGTGATCGCCCGTGACGACGAACAGTGTCTTCTTGGCGAGGCCCAGGTCCTCGAGCTTGGACTTGAGCCGCCCGAACTGGTCGTCGCCGTACATGAGCTTGGCGAGGTAGCCGAGCGCGAAGTAAGGGTCCTTCTCGTTCCAGCCGGCCTTGCGGACGCGGTCCGTATAGCCAGGCGGGGCCGTGTACGGAAAATGCGGCGGGTCGTACCAGACGAGCAGGAAGAACTTCTGGTCCTTGTGCTGCTCGATCCACTCGAGGATGCCGTCGGTCATGCGCACCGTGTTCTCGGGCACGCCGTTGAACTCGCTGATGAAGTCGAAGCCCATGTCGACGGCGAGGTAGAGGTTGCCCATCAGGAAGCCGTTGTAGCCGAGGTGTCCCGACACGTAACCGTGCTTGTGCAGCAGCCGAGGCAGGCTCTCCGGCGCGCCCTTGAAGAAGGCCTCGCGGGTCTTCTCGGTGTAGTCCCAGTTCGTCTGCCAGAGCCCATTCACACTCGGCGGGCCGCCCAAGTACATCGAATAGCCGCCGACGCGCGTCTGGTTGCCGCCCGAGAAGGCCCGCGAGAAGCGCACGCCGTCCTTGACGAAGGCGTCGAGGTTGGGCGTGAGCGACGGGATGCGCTTGCGCTCCTCGCGCACCGGCGGGATGAGATCGGCGCGCAGGGAGTCGAACACGAACATGATGACGCTGTGGTTCATCTCGTCGCCGGTCTCGGCCTTGACCGCGGCCCGGGTGGCCACGTCCGACGCGACGAGCTTCGTGTTCACACGCGGCAGCGCAAAGAGGCCGACGCCCTTGTGCTTGCCCTGGGCCTTGGTCCAGCGGTCCTGGCCCAGGCTCGCGTGGTCGATCTCGAAGCGCAGGTCGATGAGCTGCCCCGAGAAGGCCTTGAGGCTCACGGCCTCCTCGATCCAGCGGTCCTTCCAGAGCGACGAGCCCGGGATGGCCTTCTCCCAGATGACCTTCTCGGTGCCGTTCGCGATGGCCACGACGCGCAGCGTGGGCCCGCGCGGGCCGCCGAGCGAGACGTACTCCGGGGCAAAGCGCAGCTCGCTCTCGCCATGGACGCGTACGCCGCGAAAGGTGGCCGAGCCGGGCAGTGGGACGACGAGGCAGTCCCGCAGGTCGTGCTGGATGCGCGGTGTCCAGACCTTGCGGACGCGCACGTGCATCGGTCCGTTGGCGCCGTCGCCGGGCCACTGGTTCTGGACGGTCGTGCCGTCCTTGCGGTCCTCGGCCACGCGATGAAAGAGCGGCCCCTTCGACGGAAGGTAAGGCGACTTGACGACCGCGCTCCCCAAATGATCCAGGACGGCGTAGCTGGTCACCCACTGACTGCCGAGCCGCGACGCGGCCTCGTCACCGAAGGCCACCAGGGGAAGAACGAGAATGACAGCAGAAATCAAAAGACGCATCGCGGGGCATCCTAGCGGGTCACGCGTCTGGCGGCCAGATTTGCGGCGTGCGAGATTCGGGTCATGACGGCGCCCCTGCTCGAGCTGCGTGAGGTCACCAAGCGCTTTCGGCGCGCCGGCACGCTCGGTGACCTGCTCCGCGGTACGCTGAGGCACCCCGAGACCGTCGCGCTCGACGGGGTCTCGCTACGGCTCGAGCCCGGCACGCTCACGGGGCTCATCGGCAAGAATGGCGCGGGCAAGTCCACGCTGCTGCGCATCGCGGCCGGAGTCGTGCTCGCGGACACGGGCACCGTCACGCTGGCCGAGCGGTCGCCGCGCGACGATGGCGCCTTTCGCCGCCACGTCGCCTATGCGCTCCCCGAAGAGCGGAGCCACTTCTATCGGCTGACGGTGCGCGAGAACCTGCGCTTCTTCGCGAGCCTGCACGGGCTGTCGGGCCGCGCCCGTGACGACCGCGTCGACGCCGCGCTGGAGATCGGCGACCTGCACGCCGTCGCGACGCGCACCGTCCGCGAGCTCTCGACCGGCGTGCGGCAGCGCCTCAGCATCGCGCGCGCCATGCTCGGCCCCGAGCCGCGGCTGCTTCTGCTCGACGAGCCCACCCGCAGCCTGGACCCACACCAGGCCGACCGACTGCGGCGCTTCGTCGTCGAGGAGGTCGTCGCGCGGCGCGGACTGGCGGTGCTCTGGGCGACCCACCAGCGCGACGAGATGGCCTCGCTCTTCCCGCGGCTCGTGGCCATCGACCAGGGGCGCCTCGTCGCTGATGGCATGCCGTCCACGGTCGCCAGGGTCTTCGACCCATGAGGGCGCTGCTCGCCTTCCTCCGGCGCGACGCGCTCGAGGCCACGGCCTACAAGCTCGGCTTCCTCGGTCAGCTCGCCACGCTCGCCTCGACGTTCTTCACCGTGACGTTCCTCGCGCGGATGCTCGGCGACGTGCCTCCGCCCGCGCTGCGCGCCTGGGGCGGACCCGCGGCGGACTACTTCGGCTTCGCGCTCATCGGGGTCGCCGCCGCCGACATGCTGGCCGTCACGTTGCACGGCATGGTCAACGGCATCCGCTGGGCCCAGGCGGTCGGCACGCTCGAGGCCATGCTCGCGACACCCGCGCCCGCCGCGGTCGTGCTCGCGGGGCCCCTGCTCTACCCGCTGTGCTGGTCGCTCGTCCGCGCGGTGGCCTACGTGGCGCTGGGCACGGCGTTCGGCGCGCGCTTTACGCTGGACGAGCCGTTCGTACTCGGCCTCGTGCTCGGCGTCTCGCTGTGTGCCAACGCGGCCCTCGGCGCCCTCGGGGCCGCGACGATGCTGCTCGCCAAGTCGTTCGAGCCCCTCACGGCGCTCGTCGCCGGCCTCTCGGCGCTCCTCGGGGGCGTGCTCTATCCACGCGAGGCGCTCCCGTCGTGGCTCATCACCGCCAGCGAGGCGCTCCCGCTCACGCACGCGCTCGAGGCGCTGCGGACCGTGCTGCTCCGCCGAGGCGGCCTGTCCGAGATCCTGCCGAGCCTCGCGGTCCTGAGCGCCTTCGCCGTCGTCCTCGGCGCCATCGCCTGGTGGGCCGTCGGCCGGGCGATCGCGCGCGTCCGACGCGACGGCACGATGGGGTGGTATTGACGGGGCCACCTGGGCTGCATTGACGGTTCGGCCACCACCGGGCTAGGGTCCCGTTCGTGGATGCCCCCGCGACGATCCCAGAGCTGTTCGAGCGCCAGTCGGCGCGCTTTGCCGACAAGATCAACACCTACCACAAGGACCGCGCGTCGGGTCGATGGACGGCGACGACGTGGGGGCAGGCGGCGCGTCATGTGCGCTCGCTCGCCAACGCGCTGCTGGCTCGCGGTGTCCAGCCGGGGGACCGCATCGGGGTCATCGCCGAGACCCGGGTCGAGTGGGTGCAGTGCGATCTCGCCATCGTGTGCGTCGGTGCCGTGACCGTGGGCGTCTACCCGACGAGCACGGCCGCGCAGTGCGCCTATGTGCTCGACCACGCCGAGACCGCGCTCGTGGTGGTCGAGGACGTCGCTCAGCTCGAGAAAGTCCGCCCGACGCTGCCGCCTTGCGTGCGCGACCTGGTGCTCATCGACGCGCCGCAGGGACCGCTGCCTGCCGGAACCACGACGCTCGCCGCGCTGCTCGCCGAAGGTGACGCCTACGCAGCCGCGCATCCCGCCGCCTACGACGCGCGCCGGCGGCAGGTGCGGCCCGAGGACCTGGCGATGCTCGTCTACACGTCCGGGACCACGGGCCCCCCGAAGGGCGTCATGCTCACGCACAAGAACGTGATGCGCACCGTCGTCGCGGTCACCTCGGCCGTTCCCACGCGCGACGATGAGCTCTCCGTGGTGTTCCTGCCGCTCGCGCACTCGCTCCAGCGCACGACCAGCTACGCGGGCCTCTGGACCGGCGGCACGGGCGTCTTCGCGGAGCGGCTCGACCTCATCGTCGAGCACATGAAGCAGTTCAAGCCCACCATTCAGCCCGCGGTGCCGCGCATCTACGAGAAGATCCACGCGCGCATCCTCGCCATGCTCCACGACGCCCCACCACGGCGCCGGCGCATCTTCGATTGGGCCGTTGGCGTCGGTCGCGAGGTCGCGCGCCGGTCGCGCGAGGGCCAGCCCGTCTCGCCGCTCCTGCGCGCGCAGCACGCGCTCGCCGACCGTCTGGTGCTGCGACGGATCCGCGAGGTCTTCGGTGGCAATATCCGGTTCATGATCTCCGGTGCGGCGCCCATCGCCGTCGAGCTGCTCGAGTTCTTCCACGCCTGCGGGGTGCTCGTCCTGGAGGGCTGGGGCCTCACGGAGACGACCGCGCCTGCGACCGTCAATCGGCCCGAGCAGTTCAAGTTCGGCACTGTGGGGCTCGATCTGCCGTGTTGCGAGACCAAGATCGCCGAGGATGGCGAGATCCTGGTGCGCGGCGAGAATGTGTTCACCGGCTACTATCGCGATCCGGACGCGACCCGCGAGGCGTTCACCGACGACGGCTGGTTCAAGACGGGCGACATCGGCACCAAGGACGCGGCGGGCTTCTTGCGCATCACCGATCGCAAGAAGGAGCTCATCGTCACGGCGGGCGGCAAGAACATCTCGCCGGCCAACATCGAGAACACCGTCAAGAGCGCCTCGCCGCTCATCAGCCAGTGCGTCGTCTTCGGCGACAAGCGCCGCTTCCTGGTGGCGCTCATCGCGCTCGATCCGGAGGAGGCCAAGGTCGTCTCGGCGCGGCGCGGCGTGCCCGTCACGGCGCTCGAGCCGGAGGTGCGCGTCGCTATCGAGAAGGCCAACGATCAGCTCGCTCGGTACGAGACCATCAAGCGCTTCCGGGTCCTCGACCAGGAGCTGACGGTCCAGGACGACCTGCTCACGCCGACGCTCAAGCTCAAGCGCAAGAACATCCAGGCTCGGTATGGCGCGCTGATCGACGTGATGTACACCGAGGCCGAGGCGGAGCGGGACGATGCACAGCGCGCGTTTCGGGAGGGCAAGTAGGCCATGGGAATCGCGGAGCTTTGGTGGGAGTCGGACCTCGCGGTGCTCGACGTCGAGACGACGGGCCTCGACAGCAAGGTCGAGCGCGTCATCGAGGTCGCGGTCATCCACATGCGCGCCGGCGCGGTCCTCGAGAGCTGGGGCACCCTGATCAACCCCGAGGACCGCCCCGTGCCGGTCGAGGTCCAGAAGCTCACGGGCATCACGCCCGAGCAGCTCGTGGACCAGCCCACGTTCAAGGCCATCGCCGCCGAGCTGCGGGCCCGGCTCGAGGGCAAGGTGTTCGTGGCCTACAACCTGAGCTTCGACAAGGGCTTCATCACCCACGAGCTCAGCCGCGCAGGCCTCGCGCTCCCCATCGGGCCTGAGCTCGACCCGCTCGTGTTCGCGCGCGAGCTGCTCAAGGACCTGCCCTCCAAGCGGCTCGGCAACGTCGCGGCACATCTCGGGATTACGCTCACGGAGGCGCATCGCGCGACCGACGACGCCACCGTCGCCGGGCACGTGCTCTCGGCGCTCAGGGCGCAGCTCCCGCCGCGGCTCGAAGACCTCATGCGCCTCGGCGCGCTCTGGTCCGAGCAGCAAGAGGCGGCCTTTGCGGCGCGGCGCCGGCGGCGGGGCGAGGGAAGCGCTCCCGAGGAGACGCCGATGGCGCCCAAGGCGCCGGCTGCGGCGCGCGGCGGGCGCATCACGCTCGGTCCGGCCTACATCTATGGTGACGAGCCGGACCCCCTGCGGTACTTCTATCGCGGCCTCCCCGACGTCGGCGGCGGCGCTCGGAAGGGCTAGCCCATCAACCGCGTGGTGTTCACGCTCTCGGAGGCATCCCCATGCGCCCTGTGATCCGCGTCACGCTCGTGCTCTCGCTCTGTTCGGGTGTCGCTGCCTGCGCCAAGGAAGAGGCGGCTTCGCCGTCGACCGACGCGGGCCAGGCGTCCGAGACTGGCACGGGTGCTGGCGCGGACGCCAGCGCGGACGTGAACTCGCTCCCGGACATTCCCCCGCCCGGACCCGACACCCCTCCGGACGTGCCGGCGTCGCCCGACGTCACCGACGCGGGCGCCGACGTCGCCACGGGTCACGCTACGACGGGGCTGCGCGCCTATGTCATCGCCGCGAGCGACACGGCGGACCTCGCGGGCGGGGACATGGCGAGCGCGCGTCCGGGCGACGTCGTGTTGGCCAATGACACCGTCCGGTTCGTCATTCGCGGAGGAAAGACCTCGTTCTACCTCCAGGGCCTCGGCGGTGGCGGCCTCATCGACGCATCGCGCGGCCGCGACGGCGCGCCACCGAGTCCGCAGGACGACCTGCTCCAAGAGATGCTGCCGCTGGCAAGCCTATCGAGCCTGGGCGAGGGCACGATCGTGGTCACGGCTGACGGCTCCGACGGCAAGGTCGCCGAGGTCACCGTGACCGCCGAGGCGATCCCCGAGCCGCTGATCGCGTCGTGGGTGCCCATCATCGAAACCATCGGGCCGCTCGTGCAGCGCTATCGCCTCGGACCGGCCGACACGCACCTCGAGCTCACCCTGGAGGTCCCCGCGCAGGACACGCCGGACGCGACCGTCGTGCTCGGCGACGGCATCTTCGTCGGCGGACACGCGCGGCTCGTGAACCCGGCCATCGGCGGCTTCCTCGCGAGCGAGGGACCGCACGCGTCGTACGCGCTCGTCGCCGACAAGCCGCTCAATCCCTCCACGGTCGATACGGTTACCATCGTCCTCGGCCCCTCGGCTCCCGCGCCGCTCGCGTGGAAGCGTTGGCTCGTCGTGGGCGACGGCTCGCTCTCGAGCGTCGTCGATCAGGCCATCGCGCTTCGTGGGCTGTTTGCAGGCGAGGTGCATGGCGTTCTCGACGACGTTACGGCGGCCGTCGAGGTCTCCGCCTACGACAAGGACCAAAAGCTCGTCACGCGCTATCGGCCCGACAAGACCGGCAAGTTCGGCGGGAAGCTGCCGGAGGGACTGTTCACGTTGGTCGCCGAGGGTCCCGGCCGCGCGCCCGGCGCGCCTGTGACAGTCGACATGGTTCAGGGTATGAAGAAGGACGACCTGGTCCTCTCCGTCAAGCCGCGGGCCACGCTGTCGGTCACCGTCGACGGGCCAACGCGGCTGACCCTGCTGCTCACCTCCGGCGACAAGGAGACCGTGCCCGTTCCGCCCGGCACGACGGAGCTGCCGATCGCGCCCGGCTCCTACAAGCTCATCGCCGCGCGCGGCTTCGAGTACGAGATCGCCGAGACGACGCTCGACTTCGGACCCGGAGAGACCAAGACGTGGGCGCCGACCCTCACGCGTTCGGTCGAGACGCCCGGCTGGATCGCCGCGGACTTCCATCTGCACTCCGAGTGGTCGACCGATTCGAGCGTACCATTGCGTGACCGAGTCCTCGCCTGCGCTGCCGAGGGCGTCGAGTACGCCGTCTCGACCGATCATGACGTGGTGACCGACTACGGCGACTTCGTGCTGCCGAGCCTCCAGGGCCGCATCGTCGTCGGCATTGGCTGCGAGACCTCGACGGCCGAGTTCGGCCACATCAACGGATGGCCGCACGTCAAGGACCCCTCGCGTCCCGGACACGGCGCGCCCGTTTGGTTCAGCAAGGACTTCCCCGAGGTGCTCGCCTCCATTCGGGACGGCAACCCCAACCGCGTCATCCAGGTCAATCACCCGCGGAGCGGTACGAACGGCTTCCTCGACCGTGTGGGCTACAAGGCCGCCAAGCCGGACCCGAAGCTCCTCGACCTGTTCACGTTCAACGCGATGGAGATCTACAACGCCACCGGCGACGGCGAGTTCAACGAGCAGATCGTCGACTGGCTCTCGATGGTCAAGGCCAACAAGAAGATCGCGGCGACCGGTGTCTCCGACTCCCACTCCATCGGCGCGCTCTGTGGGCACCCGCGGACCTACGTCGAGGTCAAAGACGACGACCCCAAGACCGCCAAGGGTCCCGACATCGATCAAGGCGTGCTCGCGCAGCGCACGCTGATGACGTCGGGCCCGTTCCTCGTGCTCACGGCCGGCGCTGCCGCTGGCACGGTTCACGTCAAGGTCGCGGGGCCTTCGTGGATGCCCATCGAGACCATCACGCTCTACGCCGATGGCGTCGCCGAGACGCCGGTGACCATCCCGGCGTTTTCGGGCAACGTCGTGCGATTGGACAGCGACCTGCCCATCACGGCAACGAACCCGGCCTTCGTGGTCGCGGTCGTGCGCGCCGACAAGAGTGCCGCGCCCATGCTGCGCGCAAAGGTCACGGCGGTCTCGCCCGTCCTCTGGCTCAAGAAGTAGGGCGCCCGATGACGCACGCCATCGCCACCATCCCGGAGGCCATCGAGGACATCCGCAACGGCCGGATGGTCATCCTCATCGACGACGAGGACCGCGAGAACGAGGGCGATCTCGTCATCGCAGCCGACCACGTCACGCCGCAGGCCATCAACTTCATGGCGGTCGAGGCGCGCGGGCTCATCTGCGTCAGCCTGCCGTCCGAAGCGGTCGATCGCATCGGCCTCGCCCCCATGGCGCGGCACAACCGTGCTCCGCTCGGCACGGCGTTCACGGTGTCATGCGACGCGGCCGACGTCCGCGGGACGGGCATCTCCGCCAGCGAGCGCGCGCACACGGTCACCGTGCTCATGCGCGAGGACTGCTCGTTGGATCACCTGCGCACGCCGGGCCAGACCTTTCCGCTGCGGGCCCGGCCCGGCGGCGTCCTCGTGCGCGCCGGTCAGACGGAGGGCTCAGTCGATCTCGCGCGGCTCGCGGGCCTCCGACCCGGCGCGGTCATCTGCGAGATCATGAACCCCGATGGCACGATGGCCCGGCTGCCGGAGCTGCTCACCTTCGGACAGCGGCATGGCATCAAGGTCGTCTCCGTCGCCGATCTCATCGCTTACCGCCTCCGCAACGAGTGCTTCGTGCGCGCCGTCGCCGACGTCCCGCTGCCGACCGCGTACGGCCGCTTTCGTGCCGTGGCCTTCGAGAACGACCTCGACACGCACGTGCACCTCGCACTAGTCATGGGCACGCCGAGCCCCGACGTCCCTGCGCTCGTGCGGGTCCACCGTGCGGACCTCGTCGCCGACGTCTTTGGCTTCACGCCCGGTCGCGCCAAGGGGAGGCTCGAGTGGTCGCTCAAGCGCATCGCCGAGGAGGGCAACGGCGTGCTGCTGTATCTGCGCACGGGTGCCAACGGCGAGATGGCCGTCGACGGGCTCCGCACGTTCTTGAGCCCGCCGGGAACCGCCGCGTCGCAGCCGGCGAGCCCGCCTGCGATGGACTTCCGCGAGTTCGGCGTCGGCGCGCAGATCCTGTCGAGCCTCGGCCTCAAGCGCATCCAGGTGATGACCAATAACCCGCAGCCCTTTCACGGCCTCTCCGGCTTTGGCCTCGAGATCGTTGCCTGGGTGCCGGTGGGCTAGCGCATCAGTCGCGCAGGACCCACCAGCGGCGGTGCCCACGCCAGTCGCGGGGCGAGCCCTGGAAGCGATCCCCCGGGCGCCCTGCGAGCGTGTTGGCCACGTCCGCGAGCGCGCGGCCCTCCAGATAGTAGTGATGCTGAATCGCGCCGTCGTGCCGGAAGGTGGCCTCGGAGCAGTCGATGACCTCCACCTTGTCGGGGACGAACGTGAGGTTCGACGGCCCATCGAGCCCGAGGCGCGCCGGGTTGCCTTTGGTCACGTCGGAGGTCATGAGCGCCTTGTCTCGGTCGTTGATGTAGACCGACAAACGCCGCGCCGCCTCTGGGAGCCGCCCAAGCTTGAAGGCCGTCTCGAGCGCGTCGGCGTCGACGTCGGGGGCCGCCATCACGATCTGGTCGAAGATCCGCGGGAGCTGCCCGCCGTGCTGGTCGATGATGGACGGCAGCGCGTTCTGGAGGACGTAGTTGCCCATCGAGTGACACAGCAGGTGCACGCGCCGCTCGCAGGCGTCCTCGGCCGAGAGCTGCGCCATGAAGTCCCGGAGCTTGAGGAACGCCCGACCGAAGGCCGGCCCCGTCGCGAAGGCGTCCTGTCGGTCGGAGCGGTACGCCTTCCAAGGCATGAGGCTGCCGTCGGAGGGCCACGTGAACACGACGACGTTGACCGGCCAGCTCGGCGCGCCATATCGCAGGCGCCATTGCAGCGCGAAGCCGGCTGCGAGCGCCTCGCGAAACGTGGTCGAGTAGCCGTGGACATACACCAGCGTGTCGCGCCGATCCCCGCTCTTCATGAGGCCGCGCAGGTGCTCGAACAGCGCGCGTGAGCCGAGCTTCGGCGTGGCCAGGCTCAGGTTCTCGGGGAAGACGTCGAGCGAAAGCGGGACGTCGTCGTCGCCCGCGAGGTCGTTGACGGCCCACGCGTCGATGCAGCGCGGGTCCGCCTTGTCGAGGTCCAGGTTCGCGAGCCCGAAGCGCAGCTCACCGACGCCCTCGTCGTGAAAGGCGGTACCGAAGTCGACGATCGTGGTCCGCTTGCGGATCGGGTTGCGGTTGGTGACGAACGAGACGGTCATCGGTGCCATGCGAACCTCCAAGTCAGTGCTGCGAGTGGGGCGATTCTGCCCGAGCAGGCATGGCGTGAAAAGGCTGGACGCCTTGCTCCACGTAAAACTTCTTGAGACGCTTCGGGCTCATCCGGAGGGAACCATGTCGCCGAGCGAGACCGCACCACACGACCACCACGACGTCACCCAAGGCACCGGCTTCCTCGCGCTGAGTACCGAGCTCCGCGAGCTGAGCGAGAAGGTCGCGGCGCTCCAAGGCAAGCGCTCCAAGGAGGGCCGCATCACGGCCGCGCTGCTGTCCCTCGCCATCGCGCTCGGTCCCGCGCTCGCGACGTTCGTCTACCAGTGGCGCAAGGCCGAGAGCGACTACGAGCTGGCGTTCGTGGACCGTGTGCTGTCCGCCAAGACGCCGGAGGACCGCGGCGCGTTGCTCAACTTGCTGGCCTCGGATACACGCGTGCGCAGCTCCATCAGCGAGTGGGCGGCGCTGGAGGCGCAGCGTCTCGAGAAGGGCGTCGACGAGCAGACCAGCGCCGTGACGAGCGTCGTGTCCGCCAAGGAGAAGGTCGAACTCCTGGCGAGCAAGGGTCACGACGCGACGCCCGAGGAACGCGAAGAGCTCAAGTCGACTCGCGCGACGCTCGATACGGCTCAGCGGGCGCTCGTGACCTCCCAGGTCAAGATCGGCCCGGCCCTCCCGACACGACGACTCCTGCCGCCGCCGGAGCTCGACGTGCGGCAGGGGCCGCCGCAGGCGCAGGCGCCGTCGGAGTCGAGCGTGAGCCGCACGGCTCGCGCAGCGGCCTTCGAGCGCGAAGCCATCCTTGCGATCGTGCGCGGCGACATGAACGAGGCCAAGACGGCGCTCGACGCCGGCATCATCGTCTGGCCGGACTACCACTCCCTCGTCGAGATTCGCCGCCTCGTTCGGGTCCCCGGTGCCACGGCGAAAGACGTCTGCGAGAAGGTCCTCAAGAGCTACTCTTGGGGCCTCAGCGGGGAGCTTCGGGCCAAGCTGACCGACTGCGCCAAGGGTAGCTGAAGGCCGTCAGGTCCGTCGGGTTCAGAGCCAGGCGTACGCGCGACGGACGACCTCGCGGCCATCGCTCTCGACGAGGGGACCGTGCGCGAGCACGATTGCGTCGATGTCCCACGCCAGCACCCGGTCGAGCTGGCGCCGCGCCAGAGCGCGGTTGCGCACCATGAACCGCTCCATCCAACCAAAGCCGGGCGAATGGTTGCCCATGAGGCGCGCCACGAAGCGAGTCGACGCCGAGCCGTGGCCCGACAGGTTCAACAGCGCGTCCGAGCAGATGAGCGTGCGGCTCCGGCGATGGAAGAACACGACCTCGTTCTCGCGACGCGCCGAGACGTAGACCTGCTCGAGGTCGCCCGCCCAGACGGGGTGCGGAAGGTCTGCGACCACGCAGGTGAACGCCAGGTCCGTCCGTTTCCACTCGAGGCCCGGGCAGGCACCGAACACGGCCGTCGGGTACGCCGCCATCCACGCACCGACGTGCAGGTGATGAAAGACGCTCGGCGCCATGACCGCGCGCACCGGGCCGATCGCGTCGACCGCAGCGCGCGTCTCTGGGTCGAGGCCCACGGGCGAGTGCACGAACAGGCCGCCGTCGGACAGACGCACGATGGTCATGCGTGTGCCCGTCTCGACCCCGAAGAATCGGCCCGTGCGAGCCGCGACCCACACGTCGTCTGCAAAGAGCGTCAGCATGGGGCCAGGATAGCGCCTGTCGAGGCCTTCGGTCACGGCCGGCTTGTGTACTGCCCCCGTCCGAAGGTGACGGTCGGGTTGCCCGGATACTGGAGCGTCTCGGCCGAGACGACCCGACCGGTCTGCGCCGTCGCGCTGCCGCCCGTGGTCAGGACCATCGTGAACGGGTACTCGACCACGCCCGTCGGCAGCGGATACAGGATGCGGTCGGAGGTGACGTGTCCGACCGACGCCGCCCCGCCGGTGACCGGATAGCAGAGGTGGTTCGGGTTCGGCTCCGCGCCCGGCGGACAGAACGACTTCACGAGCGCGTCGTCCCAGCTCTCGGCCTCGATGGACTTGAGCGCATCGAGGAACTCCTGCGTCACGATCTCGCCGTCGAAGACGAACGCCAGCCACTTCTGGACGAGCGCGTTACCCACGGCCTTGGCGTCGGGGCCCTTCGGTGCAGAGCCCGTCCCCGCCCGCCACGCGTCGAGCTTACTGACGAGCCCCGGCAGGCCATTGTCGGGGAAGGCCCCGAAGCGGTAGAGCCCGGCCTGCCACCGTCCCGTGGGCTCGCGGTTGAAGCGCGCGCGCAGCTCCTGGGTCGTGCCGCCCGGCGAGGACGCTGAGGGCGAGAGTCAGCAGCTGAGCCGCAGTGCGCGCGCGACAGTTCATGGGCAGGCGCTCCCTGGTAGTGCTGCGGTCCGGGAGTTCGATGACGAGGGGCGTATCACCCCACGCCGGGGCGAGTCAATCGCATGCGGCGGGGTCGGTGAGATCGGGGGCGAGGGCAAGCAGGCGCGCCCTTGGCGACCGCGTCGCGCGGCTGGGGACGAGGATGGCGCGGACGAGGTCGGTCTGGCCGGGGAACTTCGACAGGATGGCAGCCTCGGTCTTGCCGATGAGGTCCTGGAGGCCCGTGCGTAGCGTGACGCGCACGGCCTCGTGGGACTGCGAGGCGTCCTCGGCGTCGACGTGTTGCGCGGCGAGGCCCGAGAGCCGCTGGTTCTCGGCAGAGAACGGCGCGAGGCGCTCCTCCAGTGCGGGGAGCTTGAAGGGCTTGCCGACCGAGAGGACGTCCTTGCCGAACGCCACGGCACGCTGTGGGCCGAACTTCTTGGCCTGCGCCGCGGTGGTCGAGCCGAAGAGCGTGTTGTGCGGCTCCTGGCGCGCGTTCTTGTTCGCGAGCTCGAAGCTGCGCGCGGAGACACCGGTGAGCGTCTGACTCCATGCACGCCGTGCGACGCGCACCTTGGCCGAGGCCTTGATGACCGCCTTACGCGCTGCGTCCCGGTCGGCCCGGGCCGCCTCGCACTTGGACTCGGCCGACTGCGAGGGCTTCGACAGGGCCTCGAGACCCTCGCTCGCCTCCAGCGCCGCCTGCACGCCGATGCCGTATTCGATGAGCCCCTCGAGTGAGGTGGTCTCGGCCAGCTTGTATCCCATGGGAGAACATCCTTTCGCCGGTGTCCGGCATGGTGGTCGTGGGCCCGAGCGTCGTGGCGGTTGGTCGCGCTGTCGAGAATGGATCGCTCGATGGTCGCTCAGGCGACTCACCTGTACCAAGATCGGAGCGCCGATGCCCATGCAGGCGACTCGCCTGTACCAACATCGGGAGTCAGACATCCACCCGGGCGACTCGCCTGTGCCAACATCGGGATGTCGATGCCCGTCCAGTGCGGCCCGCCCTACCCTTCGAGCGCCTCGACGTCCGCCAGGTCCTTGAGCCGGCCCGTCGCGAGCTTGTTGGTGAGCAGGTCCGCCCGCGAGATGTAGGTCACAGACAACCCGTCCAGCGTGCCGGCCTGACCGCGCGTGAATGCGGCATCAGTCTCTACGCCGCTGAGCGACGTGAGTAGGTCGATGCGATTGGGCGGTCGACCCAGCTGAATGACGGTATCGGAGCTCAATAGCGCCTCCCGCGTGAGCCCGATAGAGCCAAAGCCAAACGCGTCGAGAGCAGCGATCGCGCGTTCGGCGTTGTCGGCAGTGGGTCGGATGAGGAAGTCGAGGTCGCCAGTAAACCGGGGGTAGCCGTGAAAGGCGACGGCGTGCCCACCGACGATGAGGAACTCAACGTGGTGCGCGGCGCACAACCTGACCCACTCTCTCAAGTCGGGATGAAGCTTCACCGGAGGCCTCCTGAAAGCGCGCGACCAGGTCGAGCAGCAGGTCCACGCGCTCCTCGCCCGTCAGCGAGCGGTACCAGGCCCGATCGGCGGCGTCGGCTTCCGCGAACGAGCGATAGACGTGCGCCTCGGAGGCGGCGCGCTGGGGCGGGCGAGCGTCGGACATCGGCAAGCATCGTAGCGTGGCCCCACCGTGCCTGTCACGCCGCGTCAGAACCGCTCGAGGAACCGCACGAGCTCCGGCGGCGCTCTGTCCTTCAGCTGGGCCACGAGCTCAGCGCGCTCTGCGGCGGAGAGCACCGCCCGCGACGGCCACGGCAGACAGGCCTCCGCCGCGCCGGGGGCCAGACAGCGCGCGCGGGCCTCGCGACGCCCTGAAACGAGCGCCACGCCGGCCGCGACATCGCCGGGGGCGTCCAGCAGGAAGCCGGCGACGAGACGGGCGAGCCCGACCCGAATCACGTCCTGCGGCGCCGTGAGCGTGCGGAGCTGGGCGAGCGCGAACCGGGGATCGAGCTTGACGTTCACGACCGCGGCGCGCTCGAGCGCCCACTGGAGCCTTCCTGGAGCCACGCCAACGACGGGCGCACGCGAGGCGCCGACGAGCCCTGCCCGGCGCGCAGTCTCGAGGAAGCCGGCGGCGAGGCGGCGGTGCAGCTCGCCGGTGGGGTGGACCCAGTCGAGAAATAGCGCCATGGAATCGCCGTGCGCCAGCGGCGCCGCATCCAGCAGCGGCACGCCCGCCTCGGAGGTCACGCGCACGATCGCCGCGTCGACCTCGGGCGGCGCAATCAACAGCTCGCGGCTCGGACCAGCCTGACCCCCACGGCGCAGGTAGTCCCGCAGCGTCTCGCCGCCGTCGGTCAGCTCGGGGAGCTCCGGCACGTGGAAGTCGGGGTTGCCGACCAGTGTGGAGACCACGAGCGGCTGTGCGCGGCAAGCGGTCACGAGCCGGCGGAGCGCGACCTCCGTGGCGGCCAGGACGTCGTCTCGGTCGGTGAGCGCCTCGCCGGCGAAGGCGAGCCCCTCCGTGCCGCCCGTGCTGGGACCGAGCCAGCGGCGCAGCAGGCGAAAGGTGCGCAGGCGGCTGAGGGTCCGCACGACGGGCGGCGCGCGTGGGAGGTTCAGGAACTCGTTGTGCCCGGCGTAGAGCAGGACGAGGCTGCCCGGGGGCAAGCGCCGTTCGCAGGCGACCTCGGCGCGGTCGGCCACGTGTCGCAGCGACAGTCCTCCTTGGGCCACATTGACGGCCGGGAGCCCGAGCGCAGCGGCGACCTGGTCGCACGCCGAGAAGCCGGCGTCCGTCGCCACATTGAGGTCCAGCGGGTAGCCGGCCAGCGACGAGTCGCCGAGGCACAGCACGAGCGGCCGCTCGCCAGTAGCCCGGAGGCGCCCACGCAGCGCCTCGGGATCGAAGGGGTACTCGATGGCCGCCGCGACGCTGGGCTCATCGGCCACGCCGAGCAGCCAGAAGCCGCCCTCGAGCAGCCCGAAGAGCACGAGCGGCCCACCGACGACCAGCGCGAGCCTCTCGGGCCAGCGACGCACCTGTGCGTTCAGCAGCTACTCGCGCGGGGCGAGCGCCTTGGCGGCGGCGCAGAGTTCGGGCTTGGCGATCTTGCCGTTGAGCTCGGGCTTCTTGCCCTCGACCAACTTCTGTCCCTGCTTCGCGATGGCAATCTCGATGCGCTCGTTCGCCTTCCGCCCCTCCTCGGTCCCGTGGTTGCCCACCGACACGAGGCCACCGAAGCCGACCGGCAGCAGCCGCTTGCACGAGACCCCGCGCTGCACGAACCAGAGCGCGACGGCGAGCGCGCGGCGCTCGGTGACCGCCTGGTCGTAGCCGCCCTTCTCGTCACGGGAGGTGTGTCCCTCGATGCGGAAGAGCGTTACCCCGGTCTTCTCGTCGGAGAGGTACGGCAGCGCGGCCTCGAGCACCTTCTCGGCCTCGGGCTTGAGCTTGTCCGACCCTTGGATGAAGCCGACGGGCCCCGTGAGCACCAGCCGGTTTCCGGTGATGTCCTGCCGCGCCTCGGCGCCGGTGCCGACGAGCGCGAGCAGCAGTAAACAGCGATGCATGTGACCTCCTTCGCGCCTCGGAACGCGCTCGACAGAGCGTAGTCGGCGATGCCCGCGATGTCACCCGGAGAGGACGACGTCCTCGTAGCGGCCTTTGGCGTCGCTCACGGCTCCGGGCGGGTGCCCGATCTGCCAGATCCGGTCGGCGACGCTCGAGACCAGGTCCTCGTCGTGCGTGACCAGAAACACCGTGCCCTCGTACCGCTCGAGCGCCGAGCCGAGCGCGATGACGGCCTCCAGATCGAGGTGGTTCGTGGGCTCATCCAGCACCAGGACGTTCGGCTTCTCCAGCATGAGCTTGCAGAACAAGAGCCTGGCCGACTCGCCGCCGGAGAGCGCCTCGGTCGGCTTGAAGGCGTCGTCGCCCTTGAAGAGCATCTGCCCGAGCAGGCCACGCACGGCCTCGAGGCCCGCCTGCCCGTCGATGGTGCGCAGCCAGTCGAACGCCGTGATGCCCTTGGGGATGGACTCGCGGTAGTCCTGGGCGAAGTAGCCGACCTGCGCCTCGTGCCCCCAACGCACCGTGCCGCGCAGACCGGTGGCAATCGCCGTGCGCGGCTCACGCAGCTCCGCGTCCGGCACGTTGGGCGCGCTGGCGAGCAGCGCCTCGAGCAGCGTGGTCTTGCCGACGCCGTTGC
>SXOX01000133.1 GCA_005776585.1 Pseudomonadota bacterium
GAAGTGGGCCTGCGCCAGCGCGATGTGACCCTTCAGCACCAGCGTGAACCGCCGGCGCTCCTCGGCTCCCGGCGCGCCGATGGCCACCGTCCGCGTGACGTCCGTCGTGCCGTCCTCGTACTGCGCGCCCGAGTCGATGAGGTAGAGCTCGCCACCGCGGATGAGGCGGTCGCTCTCGGGAGTGGCGCGGTAGTGGACGATGGCGCCATTCGGGCCTGACCCTGAGATGCTCGCAAAGGACAGGTCCACGAGCCCCGGATGCTCGGCCCGCAACGCCTCCAGCCGATCCGAGGCCTGGATCTCGCTGACGGAGCCCGTGGGACCGACCTCGGCGATCCACGCCAAGAAGCGCGTCAGCGCCGCGCCGTCACGGACATGGGCCGCGCGCATGCCGGCAAGCTCCGTCGGGTTCTTCTTGGCCTTCTGGAGCTGGCAGGGATCGCGCTCGACCAGCACCTCGGCGGTGCCCGCGCGCTCCACGCGATCGAAGACCCACATGGGCGCCGTCGCGCTGCAGGCCTGCACTTGCTTGTTGGCCGCGACGAGCGCGTCGAGCGCCGGGCCCAGCGCCGAGGGCGGATGGACGCGGACCTCGGGCCCGAGGTGCTCGGCGGTGCCGGGCGCGAGCTTCTTGCGATCGATGAACAGGTCCACCGTCGCGTCGCGATGGAGCAGCGCGAACGATAGCGGCAGCGGGGTGCACTCCACGTCGGCGCCCCGGATGTTGAGCAGCCACGCGATGGAGTCGGGCAGCGTGAGCACGGCGGCGTCCGCGCGCGTCTTGGTGAGCTGGGTTGCCACTGATTGGCGTTTCTCGCGCGACGGAAGGCCCGCGTAGTCGAGGCTCCACGGCACGACCGACGAGAGCGGCGGCGGCGGCTGATGCAGCCACACGGCGTCGACCGGGTTGGTCTCGGTAGCCGCGAGCCGCGAGCCCGCGCGCTTGCAGGCACGGGTGAGCTTCTCCACCTCGTCTTTGGTGTGCAGCCACGGATCGAAGCCGATGGTGCGTCCGGCCCCGAGCTCCGCCTCGAGCCACTTGGGCGGCGGGTTCTCGACGAGGTGGGCTCGCTCGTAGAGCGCGCCGTCCGTCTGCTGCTCGGCCTGGAGCGTGTAGCGGCCATCGACGAAGACGACCGCGCGCTCGGCGAGCACGAGGCAGGCCCCAGCCGAGCCCGTGAACCCGGTGAGCCAGGCGAGGCGCTGCGCGCGCAGCGGGACGTACTCGCCCTGGTGCTCGTCGGCCCGAGGGACGAGGAAGCCGTCGAGGCCCCGGCGGGCAAGCTCGGCCCGCAGCGACGCCAGGCGCGCGGCGTCGGGACGCGTGAGGGCGAGCGCTGCGGCGAGGGCCTCGCGCGTCGCGATGAGCGCGTCGTCGAGCCCCGAGTGGCGCGTCGGGGTGAGCAGCGACAGCCACGTGGGCCGGCGCGGCTGGGGCGCGGCGGCGATGCCGGCGAGCAGGTCGAGGACGTCGGGCATCGTCGCCGAAAGCCCGGCGTCCGCGAGCGCGGCGGCGAGCCTGGTGACGACGTGAGGAGCGAGGAGCGAGGCGGGTGCGTCGGAGTGCGGCATGGCGGAACCTTAGCGGGCCGCCTCCGGACAGGCAACCCGGCAGGCCACACCCCCGTTTGACCCCCCTGCCCTCCCTGCTAAGCTCGCGCCGCTTCTGGCATCGCACCTCGAGGAGTCCGCCATGCGCATTCGGCACGTCATCGCCCTTCTGGCCAGCCTGACCTTGATTCCCACCATGGCCGCCGCCGAGCGCGACTACGGCACGGCACCCGGAGGCGGCCGCTCGGCGCCGCTCGACTGGACGTTTGGCGACTTCAAGCTGACGCTCTCGGGGCGCGCGCAGACGCTGGCCGCGCTCTACGTCGGGGACGAGGCGCGGCTCGAGGACGGCGTCCCCGCCGAGGAGCCCGGCTTCCGCCTCCGCCGTGTGCGGCTCGGGGTGGAGGGGACCTACGGCAAGTACCTGACCATCGGCATCGAGATCGACCCGCTGCAGTCCGAAGGCCGCGCGCTGTTCGAGGCCTACATCGGCTCCGAGGGTCCGTACTGGCAGGCCTTCGTCGGCATGGTCAAAGTCCCGTATTCGCGCGCCGCCCGCCTCTCCACGCTGGATCTTCCCTTCGCCGAGCGCGCCACGGGGATCACGGCGATCGCGCCGTTTCATCAGCTGGGCCTGCTGCTTGGCGGCAAGGCATGGGACGAGAAGGTGCGCCTCGACTTCGGCGTATTCAACGGCCTCGAGTACGGCTCGAGCTCCCTCGGCGGCTGGACGCAGCTCGATCCGCTCCAGGGCAACCGCTTCGGCGGCGTCGCCATCGCCGCGCGCTTCGAGTTCGACCCCATCGGCAAAATGACCGCGGGCAGCTCCGACCTGGACTGGGCCAAGAAGCCGCTGCTCGGCCTCGGCGGCGGCGTCCTCTACAACCATGGAGAGACCATCCGGACCCTGGGCTTCGGCGGCGACCTCCAGTTCAAGTGGTATGGCGCGGCCCTCCTCATCGAGTTCCTGCAGATGAGCCGCGAGCCGGTCGAGACACCGACCAGCCCCACAAACCAGATCACGCCCGTCAAGCAGCGCACCCTGCTGGTCGAGGCCTCCTACGCGCCGATCGCGCAGTGGCTCGACCTGGCCTTCCGCTTCGAGATGGTCGACGACAACCTGGAGCTGAAAGACGAGGGCGACTTCTTCGGCATCGGCGCGGCGGTCACCGGCACGCTGTTCAAGGGGCACCTCAAGGTGCAGGCCCACTACCAGCACCGCCGCGAGCGCTCGGGGCTGGCGCTCGACAACGACGTGTTCCTCCTCAACGTCGAAGGTCGGTTCTAGGCGGCCGCCATGCTGAAGTCCGTCACGCTCCTGTTCGCGCTGGCGCTCGTGCTCGGCTGCGAGTCGCGGGACCGGGCGAGCCTGTTGCGCGCCAAGCGCATCGAGACGCGCTCGGAGCTCATCGGCGGGCCGCTCGCGCACGGGCAGCCGGGCGACTACCTCATCGAGAACGACGTCGTCCGCTTCGTGATCTCGGGTGCACACCACTCCTGGGGTCCGGGCCTCTTCGGCGGAACCGTCGTCGACGCGGACCTGCGCCGCTGGGAGCCCGGCTATCGCTCCGGTCAGGGCAAGGACCAGTTCGCGGAGATGTTCCCGACGGTCAACCTGGTCGTGCCCGATCCAACGGCCTCCGAGATCACGGTCGTCAGCGACGGCTCCGACGGCCAGCAGGCAAAAATTGAGGTGCGCGGCAAGGGCATTCTGTTCCTCCAGGCGCTGTCGGTGTTGGACACCACCAACCCGAAGTACGGCAACATCTTGGGCGCACTCGGGGTCAAGACCCAGATCGACTTCGTGACCACCTACACGCTACGCCCCGGCTCGCGCGTACTGGAGCTCGAGACCGTGGCCCGACGGCCGGACTCGGACTTCCCGGCCACGTGCCCGCCCCTCGACTGCAAGCTCACCTGCCCGACGGGCCTCCGCTTCGATCCGGTCCTGAACTGCCCGAAGTGCGCGTGTGACGACCCCGAGGCGCTCAAGCTGCCACTGTTCACCGAGCCCGTGCCGCTCCTGTCACGCATCGTGGGCGATGAGCTGGCTGACGGGTATGGCGAGGCGGACGCCTTGCGGCCGGGCTACGTCGCCGGCGACTTCCTGTTCTTCGGCGGTCACCAGGACATCTTCGCGCCAGGGCTCGGCTTCGATGAGAAGGGCAAGGTCTTCGAGAACCTCTTCCGCGGCGTGGACACCATCACGAGCCCGCTGACCTTCGACTGGATCGCGTCCTCGGGCGACGACGTGAGCTACGCCGTGTTCAGCGCGCGTGAGCCGAGCGCTGGCCCAGCCGCGTGCACCCACCGGCTCGTGCTCAGCGCGATCGCCGATCCGACCAAGCGTGAGCCGGTCGTCGACGCGCTCGGCACGCTGGGCCTTCCCGCCAAGGTCGGCTCGGCGGCGCGGGCGCGTTGGCTGACGGCCCTGAACTTCCTGGTCGAGCAGAAGCTGCCCGTCGTGCTCTACCGCGGCCTGTCCGAGAGCGAGCGGGACCAGAAGAAGGCGGCTGCGGACACGGCGCTCGCCGGGCTCGCCACGGTCACCGTCGACACGGACGGCGACTGTCGCACGCCGCGTCTCTTGGCACCGCTGTTCACGGCCTCGGCGACCATGGTCGCGAGCGCGGGCACCGCGTGCAAGGCCCAGGACCCGGCGGACGACGCGACCTGCGACGAGCGCCGGAGCTTCCGCTTCAAACGGTATCTGGCGGTCGGTGACGGCGACGTGGCCTCGGCCGCCAAGCTCGTCTACGAGGCGCGCGGCGTGCCCCATGGCGAGCTCACGGGCATCGTCTTCGACGAGAGCGTCGGCCGCGCGCTCCACCGGGCCGACGTCTTCGCGGTCGCCGATCCGGACCCCAAGCACGAGACGGAGTACGCCACGTTCGACCTACTCTTGGCTGCCAACCAGGCTGCGCGCGCCAACACGGGCATCGAGACGCACACCAAGGCGGACGCGGGCATCGACCCGCGCCGGACTGGCCGCTACCGACTCACGGTCCCCGAAGGGCACTGGTGGATCGTCGCGCGCTCCCCCGACGGCGTCGTGTCGCGCCCGCAGCGGGCCCACGTCACAGCCGGCGCCGAGATCGTCCTGCATCCCACCGTGCCGGCTCCGGCCAAGGTGCACTATCGGGTCACGGAGCCCGGTCGCGGTCCCGTCCCGGCCAAACTCACCTTCCAGGCGCTGGGCACCGATGGCCAGCCGCTCTGGGCCGACGGCAAGCGGCGCCCGTCGCTCGGCGAAGGGCGGCTCGACGATGGCGTGTTCCACATCGAGTACTCCGCGACCGGTGAAGGCACGACGACGCTCGAGGCCGGTAGATATCGGGTGACCGTCAGCCGCGGTATCGAATACTCCATCGATCAGCGCGAGCTCACGCTCAGCCCGGGCGGGAGCGCGACGCTGGACGCGGCGCTGCGCCACGAGGTGAACTCCTCGGGATACATCACGGGCGACTTCCACCTGCACGCGGAGCCGAGCTTCGACTCCGGCATGGGGCTCGACCTGCGCGTCATCACCAACGTCGTCGAGGGCATCGAGCTGTTGTCGAGCTCCGATCACGACGCCGTCACCGACTATGCGCCCATCGCCAAGAAGCTCGGGCTCGACCGGTTCGCCATGACCCAGGTCGGTGAGGAGGTCTCGACCATCGAGACGGGCCACTACCTCGGCTTCCCGCTCGCGTTCGACTGGAAGAACATCCCGGTACACGCCGCCATCGACTGGGTCTGCAAGCCTATCGGCAAGCTCTTCGAGGAGATTCGGGCGTTGGGCGAGTTTGGCGCCGACAGCACCGTCATCACCGTGGCGCACCCGCGCGACGGCTTCCTCGGCTACTTCGATCAGTTCGGGCTCAACCCCTGGACTCTGGAGCGCGGCGAGGGCGGGCTCGAGGCGGACAACCCCACGCTGCGGACGTTGAGCTGCGACTTCGACGCGCTGGAGCTGATGAACGGGCGCCGCTACGACCTCTATCGCACGCCCACGGTGCTCGAGGTCAACGACTCGGAGCGATGCCAGCGCGAGCTGAACGCGGCGCGGAGCAATGGCGAGGTGCGCGCTGCGTGCCCGTGGCTCAAGGCGCCCAAGGGGTGTGAAGGCACGCCGACAACGGACCAGAAGAACGCGCGCGGTGAGCCGTGCGCGTGGACGACCGAGCTGACGCGCGACTTCGAGCTGTGTCGGGACGAAGACTCCAGCCCCACCTGCCGGGACAAGGCCCGCAACGCCGTCACCACGGTCATTTTGCGGCGGATGCTGCATCGGACCATCGCCGAGCAGGAAGCCTGGAACGCCGCCTTCGCCGCGCCCCCGCTCGACAACAACGCCTCGCATTGCAGCCCGGCCACGCTCGACGAGGTGATTGCGGGGAAGAAGACGCTCACGCCGGCCGAGGAGCTGGCGCCCTGCGGGCAGCAGCAGGGGAGCATCGACGACTGGTTTCAGCTGCTGAACCACGGGCTGCGGGCGACCGCCATGGGCAACAGCGACTCGCACGGCACCGACACCGAGCCGGGTCTGCCGCGGAACTTCGTCGCGTCCTCGACCGACGACGCGCGGCACATCGACCGGCGCGAGGTGGCCGAGAACATCAAGAAGGGCAAGGTCGTCTCCTCCACCGGTCCGTTCGTGCACGTCACGCTCGACGGCGCGGGCCCGGGCGAGACGGTCAGCCTCGCGAGCGGCGCCGGAGTCACGCTGCGCGTGCGTGTGGAGACGCCGAGCTGGTTTGGCGTCGATCGCCTGGAGATCTACCGGAATGGCGCACTGGAGCGCGAGGTCGACCTCGCCATGCCGGCGAGCGCCATCGTGGACTACGACAATGTCATCGAGCTGCCGCGCCCGACCGAGGACTCCTGGTACGTCGTCATCGCGCAGGGGTTGCGCCAGCAGGACTTCTTGAACCCGGTCTACATCCGCGTGCCGCTCGGCGACCTGGCGCTCAACAAGATCACGGCCATCGCCTTCGCCAACCTCACGGTCATCAAGGCGATCGTCGGAACCTCGTCGCTGTTGCCCGATTACTACCCGCCGGTGCCGTATGCCATCGTCAACCCGATCTACGTGGACGTCGATGGCGGCGGCTTCAAGGCCAAGGGCGAGCGTCCGGCCTTCTGCTCGCGGCCGTGCACGCCGGTCCAGGGCGCCAAGGATGAGAAGGACGGCAAGCTCGGCTGGACCCAGGCGGACTGCCCGAACAAGCTCGACGTCTGCTTCCCCAACACAACCGTGGGCCTCAGCGGCGCCGCGGGCACGTGCGGTCGCGCGGCGGCGGCAAAGTGCGAGCCTTTCGACGGGCAGAAGACGGTGACTGGAGCGCTCCGCACGGGCGAAGACGCCACGCCCGAGGCGCGCGCCCCACAGACCAAGCGGCTGATGCATGACCTCGGCCGCTACCTGCTCAACGCGTTCATCCACCCGCTGCACACTCACGCGGGCGAGTAGCCGGGACAGGGCGCGATCGGTATCCTGTCGCGTGCTGATGCGCACCCTCACTCGACGCTGGCTGGTCCTCACCCTCGGAGCCGTGCTCTCGTGCGCCTCGCCCTCGGCGCCATTGTCGACGCCCACCAACGGAGAGGACGACACGGGCGTGGTGTTGGACCCAGGCATTTCCTTGCCCGAGCTGCCTGCACTGGACCTGGGGGTGGCGGACGTGCCGGCCTCGCCCGACAGCGCCACGCCGGACACGGAGGATCCCGAAGAGCTCGTCACGGTGGACGACCCTGGCCCGACCGGCGACGGGTGCGTTCCCCAATGCGACGGCAAGGAGTGCGGTGCCGATGGCTGCGGCGGGCTGTGCGGGTTCTGCGTCTTCGGTCTGACCTGCTCCCCGGCGTTCAAGTGCAAGCCGAATTGCACGCCCGCGTGCGACGGCAAACAGTGCGGCCCCGACGGCTGTGACGGCTTCTGCGGCAGCTGCCCCAAGAACTTCCAATGCGGCCCCGACGGCAAGTGCTACGACGTCACGTGCATCCCGAGCTGCGCCGGCAAGGTCTGTGGTGATGACGGCTGCAATGGCTCCTGCGGCAACTGCAAGGGCGGCGACCTCTGCCAGGAGGGCAAGTGCACGCCCGGCCCGTGCTCCGGAATCCCCAAAGAGGGCAAGTGCGGCGGCCCGACCGGCAAGGTGGCCTACGTCTGCAAGAACGACGAGCTGTTTACGACCGATTGCGCGCTAGTGGCCAACAAGGCCTGCGGTTGGAGCCCGGTGGACGGGCACTACGGGTGCGTCGATGGTGTCGCGTGCACGCCCAAGTGTGAGTTCAAGCAGTGTGGCGACGACGGCTGCGGCAAGCTCTGCGGCGCGTGTCCGGAAGGCTGGCCGTGTCAGAACGACCAGTGCGTCAAGACCGCGGGTGCCGCGTGCGGCTCGATCAACGTGGTCGGCAAGTGCGAGGGCAGCGTCATCTGGTACTGCAGCGGGAGCGTGCTGCTGACCGTCGACTGCGCCGCCGTGGGCAAGAAGTGCGGCTACGACGTCAGCGCCAAGAAGAATACCTGCAAGTAGTCGCCTGCAGGAGCAGCAGCACCAGGACGATGCCAGGGGCCGAGCCGCGGCCGCTCGAGCCGCAGCCAGCAGGCCCGCCGCTGCTGGTGTCGACCGTGGAGCCCTTCAAGTTGGCGAGCTTGTCGCTCTTGACGCACTGGCCGAAGCTGAAGATGTAGCCCTTGGGGCAGCTATTCGGGTCGACGGGGACGGACTCGGGCATGACGACTGGACCCGCGTCGGCGCCTCCAGGCTCGGGGCTGGCTGCCGGCTCAACGGGGGTCGCGCCGCAGGTGCCCTCGGGCTGACAGGCCACGCCGTCGGGGCACGTCCCGCAGACGCCGCCGCAGCCATTGGGTCCACACGCCTTTCCGGAGCAGCTCGGCTTGCACGTGTTCGGATCGTGGCAGGTCCCGGTCGCCAGATCGCACTTGGCGGGCGGGAGGCACGAGCCGCAGGAGCCGTTGCACCCGTCCGGCCCGCAGACCTTACCGCCGCCGCAGTTCGGAGTGCAGACAGGCGCATCGGGCTCGCACAGGCCGGCGGCGCCGCAATGGGTGCCCGAGGCGCACGTGCCGCACTGGCCGCCGCAGCCGTCGGAGCCGCACTGCTTGCCGGCGCACTGGGTGGCGCAGGACGAGACGCAGAGCCCGCTCGGCGCGCAGGCCTTGCCCGCCCCACACGTGCCGCACTCCTTGCCGCAGCCGTCGGAGCCGCACTGTTTGCCCGAGCACTTCGGGACGCACGCGACCGGGACGCAGAGGCCGCCTGCGTCGCACGTCGCGCCGCCCGGGCACGTGCCACAGGTATTCCCGCAGCCGTCGGGGCCGCACTGCTTCCCGGTACAGGCGGGGACGCACGGACCGTCGCCGCAGGTCGCGGGATGGACCCCGCTGGGATCCACCGTCGCAGCCGAGCTGCAGTTGTAGAACGCCTGCGGCCCCGACGCGTCCCACCCGCAGAACGAGGGCGGGGCCGGACACGACCAGGCCGCCGAGCACTTCCCGCAACCGAACTGCTCGACCTCCAACACGCAGAGCTGGTCCCAGCCGAACAGGCCGCTACAGCAGAGGTCGTCCTTGGCGCAGACGCACTTCATGATGTCGGCGTCGCAACAGCCCGCGGCCGAGCCGGCCTCACAGCAGCTCTGCGGGGGCAAGGCGAGCGCGGACTGGATGCAGTCGAGCTCGCAGAGCACGCCGGGCCCCTGGCAAAACTGGACCTTGTTTTGAGTGCCGCAGCACCCTTCGAACGAGACGGCGCCGCAGTCGGTGCCGACCTGGTAGCCCGCGTTGCACTTGCCCTTGGGCGGAGCCGCGTGCGCGGGGTCGGTCAGGAGCAGGGGCAGGAGCGTGAGCAGGAGCAGCAGCAGCGGGTGAATCAGGCGCATCCGGCCATTGTAGAGACCGAGCTTGCGGAATCGCAAGACGTACGGATACTGCGGCCGAGCGAGCCTCGACTTGACCGCGCCTAACCCCACCTCCGGACGCATCGGATTCCTCAAGGAACAGCCACGCGCTCCGGGGCGGCGCTGGGGCCGCTTTGCCGCGTGGATGGCGCTCGTGTTCTTGGCCGGCGGCGCGGTGGGCGTGGCCGTGTTGCTCGGTGGGCTCACGTTGGCAGAGCGCGAGCTGCGCGACAAGCTCGCGGCCATGGCGGAGCGTGCGGGGATCACGGTCCACGTCGGCTTCATCGTGCTGGACCTCGATCGGCCCGTGGCGTTGCGGGATGTCGAACTGCGGGATCCGGCCGACGACGCAGTCCTGTTGCGCTGCGCCGAGGTGCGGACCAACCTGACCTTCCGCGCAGTGCTTGCGGGGGCCCGGTGGCCCGAGCGGGTCACGCTGGTCGGCGCCGACGTCGACGCCCGCGATCTTGAGCGCTGGAAGGCGGCCCGGGAGCGGTACCGCTCGCGGCGGCGCGAGGGCGACGGCCCCAAGCGCGCGTTGCCCGAGCTCGTCGTCCTGGGAGGCAGCGTGCGCGGCCAGGTCCCGGCGCTGGGACCGCTTCCGGCCACGCAGCGAAGTCTCTCGGCCTTGCGTGCGCGGGTCGTACCTTCGAGCGACGAGCAAGCGCGTTGGCAGGTCGTCGTCGAGGGTCAGCTGGACGGACACACCATGGCGGCCTCGGCCATGCTCGATCCCGAGCGCGGCGATCACGAGGCGGCCCTGACCATCTCTCCTCGGTTCGAGGTCGCGCTCCCGGACGGGACGCAGCTCGCCGTTGGCGCGGCCTACGCGCGCGCGGGTCACGGCGCCCGCGTCCGCGGCGTGAGCGTGCGCCACGGCGACGCGACGGTGGAGCTCGAGACGGTCGAGCTCGTACCGGCCGCAGGCGCCACCTCGCGCGCCTCGGCGTGGACGGTGCGCGCGACGGGACTCGCCGTCTCGCAGGGCGGGCGGAACGCGCACGCCGGTGAGGTCGTCGTCGACATCGGTCCTGCGGTGCCCGGGCAGAGCGACTGGCACCGCCTCCGCCAGCTGATGGTGGCGCAGGCGGACGTCGAGGTCCCCGACCTGCTCCTCGCGGGCGCCGTTCGCCGCGTCGAAGCACGATTGGAGGCCTTCGACCCCAAGGCGCCGCTCGCAGGCCTGCGTGAGGTCACCCTCGAGGCCGCCGATCTCAGCGCGGTGCTTCCGAGCGCCGAGCGCGCTGCGTCAATCCCGTACTACCGGCAGATCCAGGCCTTCTTGGTCGGCTCCACGCCCGAGCTCCCCGCGGGAGGCGGTCCCGCCAACGTCGCGCCGCCCAACCCCGCCGCCGCGCTGCTCGGCCAGGTGGGCAACGTGCGCCCCAAGGTGCGCCTCATCGACGGCTCGCTGTCGCTCCTCCCGGAGGCGGCGTCGGAGCCGGCGGCCGTGCTCGATGGCGTCGAGGCCACGCTGGATCCCGGGGCCACGACCGAGGGCGTCCTGGCTTTCGCTGTGAGCGGTCGACTGCGTCACCCCGCGACCGGCGAGCACGGGAGTTTCTCCCTGTCGGGTCGCACGCGGGACGACGGCAAGCTCGAGCGCGCGCACGTCAAGCTCTCGGGGACCAAGCTCGCGCAGTACCTCACCCACGTCTCTGAGCTCATCCGGCTCTCCAAGGACACGCGCCTCGACATCGACCTGGACCTGGTCCCGCACGCGCGGGGCAAGGGCTTCACCGCCACGGGCTCCGTCGGGCTGCGCGACGTGGGTTTCCAGTGGAAGCGCATTCACCACGGTCCGGTGGACGGCATCAACGTCATGGCGGAGCTGACCGTCGATCTGGACCCGGAGGCGCAGAAGCTCACCATCGACCTGCCGTCGGTGCGGCTCAACGACAAGGGCGTGCTGCGCGTTGCCGGCGTGCTCGAGCGATGGCGCGGCAAGAAGCCCAAGTTCGAGCTGCATCTTCGACTCCCGCGGCAAGACTGCGGCGCGATGCTCGAGTCCATCCCGCCCGCGCTCGTCTCGCGGCTCGACGGGCTAGCGCTCACGGGCACGGCGGAAGGCTACCTCGACGCGAGCATCGACCTCGAGAACCCCAAGTCGCTCGAGCTCGACGTCGACGTGGACCTGCGCAAGTGCCGCCCCAAGACGTATGGCTCGGTGGACGTGGAGCGCCTCAACGGGAGCTTCGTCCAGGAGGTCGTCGAGAAGGGCGAGCCCATCGGCGTGTTCGTGGGCCCCGCCACGCGCGAGTGGCAGCCGATGCGCAAGATCCCCGAGCACGTCCAGCTCGGCGCGATCTTCACCGAGGACCGCGGGTTCTATGAGCATCGCGGCTTTCGCGTCGGCCTCATTCGCCGCGCGATCATCATCGACATCGAGGGGGAGCGCTACGTCTACGGCGGCTCGACCATCACGCAGCAGCTCGTCAAGAACCTGTTCCTGTCGCGCGAGAAGACGCTCGCGCGCAAGCTCGAGGAGGCCATCATCGTCTGGCTCGTCGAGCGCGTCGTCCCCAAGAAGCGCATCTTGGAGCTGTACCTCAACTGCATCGAGTACGGGCCCAAGCTGTACGGGATCCAGAACGCGGCCAAGGCATACTTCGACAAGGATGCAAGGGAGCTGCTGCCGCTCGAGGGCGCGTTCCTCATGGGGCTCAAGCCCTACCCGTGGGCTGGCTGGCGGCAGCGCGACCTCGGGCACATCCAGCCGTGGTGGTACAAGCGCTTGTCGCGCATCTTGGAGGGCATGGCGCACTACGGCTGGATAACGCCCGCCGAGCTCGAGCAGGCCAAGCCGTATGACGTGAAGTTCGTGACTTCGCCGGGCGGCCCCGCGCGCGCAGTGCCTGCAACGGAGGAGACCCCCGAAGAGGCGCCGCCGCCGACGGTGAACGAGCGCGAGCTCGAACCCTAGGCAGCCGTGCTCCAAGTGACTCGATTGCGGCCGTTGCGCTTGCTCTCATAGAGCGACGCATCGGCGTCCGCCATGAGCTTGCGCGCGACGAGCGCAGCCTCGGCGTCGTCGACGATGCGACCGCGCCACGTGGCACCACCGAGCGACGCCGAGACCGGGACGAGCCCCTGAGTCGCCCGAAGCTGGAGCTCCGTGATCGCCTTGCGCACGCGCTCGGCGACCTCGCTGCCCGACTCGCGATCCGACTCCGGCAGGAGCAGGCACATCTCCTCGCCACCGATGCGGGCCTTGTGGTCGCTCGTCCGGAGCGTGGCGCCAAGCGCGCGCGACATTCTCCAAGACGTGATCACCGAACGGGTGGCCGTAGGTGTCATTGACACTCTTGAAGTGGTCGAGATCGATCATCACGAAGGTGAGCGCGTGGCCGTTGCGGCCGTGGCGGCGGACCTCGGCCAGCAAGACGTCACCAAAGCGCCGACGGTTCATGAGCCCGGTGAGCGGATCGAAGAAGGCGAGCTGCTCGAGGCGCGCGTTGGCCTCCTTGAGCTGGTTGGCGAGCCGGAGCACCTCTGCGTGGGCGCGCTCCTTCTCGACGAGCGTCGCCTCGAGCTTGCGGTTCGACTGCTCGAGCTGCCAGACGAGCTTCTGGTTTTCGAGGTTGATCTGCGCCAGCGTCGTGTTGGCGAGCTGAAGCACGTCCTCGAGCTTCTTCTGTTCGCTGATGCGCAGCCCGAGCGACTTGGCGGCCTGCTCGACCTCGCCTGGGACCTGCTCGAGGACCCGGTCGACCTGCTCACTCGACAGCCCGAACAGCGTCGCCAGCGTGGTGACGCAGCGGCCGTGGGCCATGCCGATTTGCGTGCACGAAAAAACCGCGGCGCACGCGTCGGCGGCCATCGCGAGTTGGGCGGCCGAGCGGTGCGCCAGGGGAATCGCGTCGAAGTCCGTGGCGTGGTGATACGCGATGGGCACCGAGAGTTGCGGAGGCAGCAGCCACGTGTCGGCGAGCAGCTTGCCTACCTCGACGTGCGTCGTGCCGAAGTGCGCCGCCTCGAGCGAGAGGCGCTCCACCGGATGCGCGGGGCGGAGGACCGCCCGCCAGGCCTCGGTCGCGTCGCGCCGAACGAACAGCATGACGAGCATGCCGAAGTCCTGGATGAGCCCGAGCGTGAACGCCTCGTCGCCGTTGACGCCGGCAGTCGCCGACAACAGGCGCGCGGAGACGGCGCGGCGGAGCGCGTCCTCCCAGTAGGACGTGATGTCGAGTCCGGGGATCGCGTCGGCCTTGACGGCGTCCCGTACGGCCAGACACAGCGCCAGGTTTCGAAGAGCCCGATTGCCGAGCACGGTCACCGCCTGCGCGGCGGAGGCGATGCTGCGCCCGAGGCCGAAGTAGGCCGAGTTGACGGTCTTGAGGATCTCGGCCACGAGCACCGGGTCGTTCTCGACGATGCGTGCCAGCGCCTGCGCGCTCACCGTCGGATCCGAGCAAGCCTGAATGATGCGCGCGGCCGCCTGCGGCGGCGAAGGCAGATCGCTCGGCGTGAAGTGACCGAACTCGGGCGTCAGCATGCGCTCACCTCGAACGCCAGCGAACGAACTGCGCGCACTCACCGAATCCTCGATCATGGATGTCTCCTGCCGTCCGCCTCATTTTCCGCCCCAGTGCCGTCATGGCCCGCGATCAGCCAGACGCTCCCTACGCTACCACCTTCTTCGGGCTCGGATGGAATTCTACAAGTGAAAAACAATGCCGCCGGTGTGACAGCCTGCTTTTCGCCGTCATCCGAGCGCCCCTCAGCGAATTTCGGGCGTCAGGAACGCAGGAAACCAGTGTCACAGGGCTGTCACAGTGCTGTCGCAGCAAGTCGCCCGATCGCGTCGTGCGACCGCCGTTGCGGCGCACTCCGGGGCATGGTACGAGGCGCGCGGCGCCTCACTGGTCTGGACAGGGGAGCGCCACAGTGCGCAACACCATCACGGCAGGTGAGCCAGCGAGGACAGCAGCCATGGCCCTATCTCGGCGCTACGAAACTCCGCAACTCCGCAACATCACGATCGTCGGTCATGGCGGGACAGGCAAGACCAGCCTCGCCGAGGCGATGCTCTTCTGCGGCAAGGCCACGACGCGGCTCGGGAGCGTGGACGCCGGGACCTCGACGTTCGACTTCGAGCCCGAGGAGGTGAGGCGCAAGACCTCCTACGCGTCGGCGGTCGCGGGGATGGAGTGGAAAAAGGTCAAGGTCAACATCATCGACACGCCGGGTGACGCGGTGTTCTCGTCGGACACGCGGCTCTGCGTCTTCGCCGGCGATACGACGCTCGTGACCGTCTCGGCCGTCGACCACGTCCAGGTGGGCACCGAACGCGTCTGGGGCATCGCCGCCGACCTCGGCAAGCCACGGTTCGTCGTGGTCACCAAGCTCGACAAGGAGCGCGCGGACTTCGACAAGACGCTCGCGGCATTGCGGGAGTCCTTCGGTCAGGCGGTGGCGCCGCTGACAATCCCGCTCGGCCAGGAGGCGGGCTTCAAGGGCGTCATCGACCTCGTGACGCTGAAGGCATTCACCTACGCCATGGACGGCTCGGGCGAGGGTCGTGTCGGCGAGGTGCCGGCGGACTTTCAGGCCGCGGCGCGCGCGGCGCGGGATCTCCTCGTCGAGGCCGTCGCGTCCGCCGACGACGTGCTCATCGACCACTACCTCGAGCAGGGCACGCTGACCGACGAGGAGCTCACGTCGGGCCTGCGCTCGGCGGTCGCGCGCGGTGCGTTGATTCCCGTGTTGTGCGTGTCTTGTACGCGTAACGCCGGAGTGGACACGGTCTTGGACCACATCGCGGCCTATGCGCCGAGTCCGGTCGAGGCGCCGCTGCCCAAGGCGACCGCGCCGAATGGCGGCCAGGCCGTGACGCTCAAGCCGAGCAACGATGCGCCGTTCGTCGGCGTCGTGTTCAAGGCCATTCACCTCGACATGGGCAAGGTCTCGCTGATTCGCGTCCTGCAAGGCAAGGCGGAGCCGGACACGAACTTCGTGAACGTGACCCGCGAGTCGCACGAGCGCTGGGGCCAGGTGCTCATGCCCTTTGGCAAGCGGCTCGACATCTCGACGGGCGCCAACTGCGGCGACATCATCGCGGTGGCCAAGCTCAAGGAGGGCGTCTCGGGCGACGTGCTCGCGGCCGAGCGGCACGAGGTGCGCATCGAGATCCCGGCGGTCCCGGGTCCCATCATCGCCTACGCGATTCGACCCAAGAAGAAGGGCGACGAGGACAAGCTCAGCACGGCGCTGCTCAAGGTCATCGAGGCGGACCCGTCGCTGCGCCAGACACGCGACGCCGAGACCAAGGACCACCTGCTCTCCGGTATGGGCCAGACCCACATCGAGGTCGCTGTCGAGCGCATGCGTCGCTACGGCGCGGAGGTGGAGCTCCACCCGCCGCGCGTCGGCTACCGCGAGTGCATTCGGCGCAAGGTCACGCACATCGAGGGCAAGCACAAGAAGCAGTCGGGAGGTCGCGGCCAGTTCGGGGTCGTCTACCTCGACGTCGAGCCCTTGGAGCGGGGCGCTGGCTTCGAGTTCGAGGACGCCATCTTCGGCGGCTCGGTGCCCAACCAGTTCATCCCGGCGGTAGAGAAGGGCGTGCGCGAGGTGCTGCCCAAGGGCGTCCTCGGCGGCTACCCCATCGTCGACGTCAAGGTGCGGCTGACCGACGGCAAATTCCACCCGGTCGACTCCGATGGGCGCTCGTTCGAGATCGCCGGTCGCAAGGGCTTCAAGGAGGGCTTCCTTGCGTGTGGTCCCACGTTCCTGGAGCCCATCATGGCGCTGGAGGTCGAGGTGCCCGACGAGTGCATGGGCGACGTGATGGGGGACATCAACTCCCGCCGCGGTCGCGTGCAGGGCATGGACACGCACGGCACGCGTCAGGTCATCAAGGCGCTCGTGCCGCAGGCCGAGATCCTGTTCTACGCACCCGACCTGCACTCGATGTCGCAAGGACGTGGTACCTTCACCTCGACGTTCTCGCACTACGAGGAAGTGCCCGGCAATCTCGTCGACAAGATCGCCGCCGACCACAAGGCTCAAGAAGAAGAGGACGAGTAGCCGTCGACGGCCTCGCCTCCGGAGGCTCTCATGCCCATCTCCCTCTCGACGCTGCCCGAGGCGCTGCGTCCCCGAATTGGCCCCGATGCGCCGGCGCCGATGCGCATGATGGTCGCGCGGGCGCTGCTGCCCATGGGTCCCGAGGACCTGTTCGCGGCGCTCGCCTACCTCGTCACCAATGAGCAAGGTCCGCTCAAGGACGCGGCCCAGAACAGCCTCAAGGAGATCCCGAAGGGCGTCATCGCGACCGCGCTCAAGGGGACGCAGTCGGTCGATCTACTCGACTTCACGGTACGTCAGTGGCACGACGACGACGGGCTCGTCGAAGCGGTTCTGCTCAACCCGCTCACGAGCGACGACACGTTCGAGTGGCTCGCACGCCGCGCCAAGGGCCGCGCGCTGGAGCTCATCTCCAACAATCAGGCGCGCATCATTCGGCATGGGGCCATCGTCGAGGCCGTCTTCTACAACCCCGAAGCGTCGATGGCGCTCGTCAACCGGGTCTTTGAAACCGGGGTCCGTAACGGCCTCTCGCTCGAGCACATCCCGGGGTACAAGGAGATCTACGAGTCCATCTTCGGCAAGAAGCCGGAGGCGCGGACTACGGCCCAAGCTCAGCCGGCGCAACAGACGCTCGACCCGGAGCTCGAGCCCGAGCTACAGACGGAGCTGCTGGTCGATGAGACCTTCACGCGCGACGAGCTCGTCGTCGGAGTCGACGACGACGACTTCGTCAAGCTGCTCTCGGCCGTGGCACAGGAGGAGGATCCGCGGGCGCCGGTTTCTGACGGCAAGGGCGAGACCAGCAACCTCGGTGCGTTGGTGCTCAAGATGAGCGTGCCGCAGAAGATTCGGCTCGCCCTCATGGGCAACCAGACGGCGCGCGGGCTCCTCATCAAGGACCCCAAGAACACGGTCGCCATGGCGGTCCTGCGCAATCAGCGCATCACGGAGAAGGAGGTCGCGGGCTTTGCCAAGAACAAGGCCATGTCCGACCAAGTCATTCAGGCCATCTGCCGCAACCGCGAGTGGACCCGCAGCCCTCTCGTGCAGAAGTCGTTGCTGCATCACCCGAAGACGCCGCCGATGTTCATCAACCGGTCCATTCGGTCGCTGTCGGTCAAGGAGCTCAAGGACCTGTCCAAGAGCCGCGAGGTGCCGGGCTACGTGTCCCGATTGGCCAAGGGCGTCCTCGCACAACGCGAGGCGGGCAAGAAGGGCTGAGCCCGTCGCGGAAACAGGGCTCGAAACAGACTGTTGACAAGGTGCGCCGAGGCTCTTAGGGTACGCGCCCGCGCTTTGGCGCAGTCGGAGCCTGCGCTCCGAATGCGTCGTGAGGCCCGAAACACGCAAGGAACCGAGACCATGGCCGCATTGCTGAAGACGCTCGAGCAGACCCCCATCATCGACAAGTGCCTTGGCTGCGCTCACGCACCCAACGGCGAGGCCGGAAAGACGATGTGCAACGTCTACCGGGACCCGATCTGGAAGTGGGAGCTTGGCCAGTGCAACTTCGCCACGCACATCAAGAAAGAGGCGAAGAAGGAAGCCTTCATCAACCCCCTCAAGGCCGCAAAGATGCGCGCCAAGGGTCTCCGCTAGTCCTCGCGTTCGGCGCGGTCGCCCGCTAGAAGCGCGCCGCGCCGCCGATGGCTCCGCCGCCCGGGAGCGGAGCCAGCCACATCACCGGTGGCTCGGCTCCCGCGCTGCCGCTGCTGCGTGACGCGATGAGGAAGATGCTCCCGATGGCCAGCGCAGCCCCCGCTCCGGCGAGCACGCCGCCGATGATGTGCTTGTTGGTGATGAGCTCCTGATCGGTGTCATCGGCGAAC
Source organism: Pseudomonadota bacterium (assembly GCA_005776585.1). GTDB lineage: Bacteria > Myxococcota_A > UBA9042 > SXOX01. Next base: position 18,321 of record SXOX01000133.1, read on the forward strand.
TTCACGTCCAACCCATACGAGATGAGGATGCCGGAGCCCGCGACCAGCGTGGCGAGGCCCGTCGAGAGCAGGGTGAAGCCCCAGACGCGGCGGACGCCGAGGCTCGACTCGGCGAAGCGACAGCTCACCTCGACGCGGCCCTCCGCGGGGACATCGAACGCCGTCTCGTGTTGGGGCACGCCGGGAGCGCGGCAGACGAGCACGTGCTTGCCGGCGCTGAGGTCGCGCTCGACTCGGCCGAGGGTCGTGCGCTCCTCCGGCTTGAGCTCGACAGCGGTGGCGTCGAGCAGCAAGTCCACGCGGTCGAACGTAGGCCGGTTGGTCGTGATCGTGACGCGGCCGCGCTTGTTGCGTGCGGCGAAGGCGACCGTCGTCGGGTGCGCCGCACGGACGGTCACCTCGCGCGCTTCACCGACATAGCGCTTGTCGATGAGCGCGACGCGGTGGCGGCCGGGCGCCATCGGGGTGGTGATGGGCGTACGCCGAGCCGTGCCGCCGTCGATGGACACGTCGACCTCGAGCTCGGTCTCGCCGTCGCTCGAGTGCGCCACGATCGTGACCCGCACGGGCTCCGCCAGGGCCGCCTCGAGCGCGACGATGCGCGCCTTGGCCGACGCCAGCTCCGCCTTCTCCTTGGGCTTGAGCAGCGAGAGGTAGGCGCGGTAGTCCTCCAGCGCGCGCTCGACGTCTCCCACGACGTCGTAGCACTCGGCCCGCTTCTTGACGATGAGCGGGTGCCGGAAGACGGCGAGCGCCTTGCCGAGCTTCTCAATCGCCTGCTCGTGCTCTCCGGCCTCGGCGAGCGCCTTGGCCTCGCGGTAGATGGCGTTCGCCTGAGACTCGGGGTCGTCCGCGCGCGCGGAAACCGACGAAAGGCACAGCATCGCGACGGCGACGACGACCGAGAAGAGCCACCGCGGCGAGGCCCTGTGCGTGTACGTCACCGTCATTCCTCCCAGACGACCTTGGACTTGGGCCGCACGACCGGCGGCGTGCCGACGACAGGCCGGGTCGGCGCCTTGCGCTTGAGCACCAGGACGATGCGCTCTTGCCCCGCCGGTGGAGCCGTGACCCCCGAGGTCGTCCACGTGAGCGGTTCGTAGCCGTCGGCGGTGATGAGGAGCTCCGTGGGCGGTGCGCCGGGAGTCAGCTCGACGGGGTACGGAGTCTTGCCGACGACACGGCCTCCGCGGGTGACGTTCGCTGCGGTCGGCTGCGAATCGACCATCATCGGACTGCGTACGGGTGCCTCGGCGGTCGCCGGAGCGGCCGGCCGCTGCGGTCCCAGCACGGCGGCGATCTCCAGGTTGCGCCGCGGTCGGACGTCGGCGTCGGACAGCTCCACCCGAGCAGCCTTGACCACGCGCTGCGGAGCCGCTGGCGCCACGACCCGAGCCGGCTGCGACGGTGCCGGCTGCGACGGTGCCGGCTGCGACACGGCAGGGGCGGCCTCGGGCGCCTCGGTGGCGGGCTCCGCCGCAAGATCGCGAAACGCGACGGCCCACACGACCGCGGCGACGACGACCGCGCCGGCGACCACGCTCGCGACGAGTCGCGCCGTCTGCCGCGGAGGGGGAGCCTCGGCGGCAATGGGCAGGTTCGTCAGATCCAAGACGCGCGTCTCGCTGCCCATGTCCCGCACCTCGATGCCCTCGAGGTCGAGGCGCGGGATGGCCCGCACCGTGAGCGATCGCGCCGGCGCAATCGCTGCCTTGGCCTTGACCTCGACCAGGTCGGCAAACTCGAGATCGACGACCGTCCGGTCGTCGGGGACGCGCTTGGACACCAAGACCGGCACCGGCACGGGCACCGGAGACGCTGCGGGTACCACGGGAACCGCGACGGGAACCGCCACGGGCGCGATGGGCTGCGGGGAGGCCACGGGCGCCGGGGTGGGCTGCGGCGACGGCGCAGGGACGGCGGCGACGGGAGGCGTGCTCGGTTGTGGCGACGCCTTGGGCGCCGGTGACGGAGCGGAGCGCGGGCGATCGGCGGTGGACGTCGCCTTGGCAGCGGCGACCGCGATGGCCGCACGCGGCGCGAGCCCGAGCTGAGTCGCCGAACGGGCCGGCGCGCTGGCGGCCGCGGGCACGGGCGCGTTGACTGGCATCGGAGACGGCGCGGGCGGCGCGATGGGCGCGACCTTGGGAGCGACGGCGGGTGCGGGCCCAGCCGACGCGACGAGTCCGGCGCGAATCCCAGGGAGGTACGCCGCCGTCTGCGTCGGTCGAGGCGCGACCTTGGGTGGCGCGACGGGCGCGGGTGCGGCCGGCGTGACGACGGGCGCCGATGCCAAGGCGCCGCGCAAGAGCTCGGCACACTCGTGAGCCGTGCGCGGTCGCTTCTCGCGCGTCTTGTCGAGCAGCCGCAGCGTGAGCGCCTCGAGCGCCACGGGAATGAGCGCGGTGGCGGGCACGCCGAGCGCGCTGAACTTGGGTGGGGCGTCATGGATGTGCTTCATGACGACGGCGATGGGTGTGTCCGCGATGAACGGGGGCCGACCCGACAGCAGCTCGTAGAGGATGACGCCGACGGAGTAGAGGTCCGCGCGGCCGTCGAGCGGTTTGCCGAGCGCCTGCTCGGGCGGCAGGTACAGCGGCGTGCCGCAGATGACGCCGGTCTGCGTCAACGTCTCGAGGGCGGGACCGTCGTCCAGCACCTTGGCGATGCCAAAGTCCAGGATACGCGTCGCTTCGCCGCCATTGGGCTCCGGACAAAGAAAAACATTGTCGGGCTTGAGATCCCGATGAATGATCCCGAGCTGATGCGCGTGCGCGAGCGCCTCGCACACGCCGCGGATGATGGCGACCGCGCGGTCGGGCGCGATCGGCGCCTCGTCCTTGATGAGCTGCCCGAGCGTGCGGCCCGCGAGCAGGTCCATCGTCATGAAGAGCTGTCCGTCGGCGGCGTGCCCGTAGTCGAGCACACGAACGATGCCCGGGTGGCGCAGCCGCGAGAGCGCCTTGGCCTCCTGGACGAAGCGCTGGACGTGCTTGTCCTCACCCGACAGCGTGCGGGCCAGGACCTTGAGCGCGACGACCGGGCCGCCGTCCTTGGGCTCGGCGCGGTAGACGATGCTCATGCCTCCACGGCCGAGCAGTCCCGTGATCGCGTAGCGACCATCGAAGACCTGACCGACCTCTAGCTGAGCGCGGGGTGCCGCCATCGCGGGCATTCTAGAGCGCACGGGCCCGCTGTGCCAGCCCCCTTGCGTGCGAGCTACTGGTGCTCGTCCTCATAGCCCGGCTCTCCAGGAAGCTTGAACGACCGGAAGAGCTTCCCGGCCTGACGGCACTCCTGCTCCGCAGCGAACCGAATCGTCTCCATCGTGACCGAGCTTCCATTACACGCGGCGCGATACGCGGCACGCAGGACGCAGTTCTTGATGTGACCGCCCGAGATCTCAAACGACTTGCCCAGGATGCTCCAATCGATGTCAGGCGCTAGCGGGCACTCCTTGGGAAAGAGGTGCTCCCAGATCTTCGCCCGATACTCGGCCTCGGGAAAGGGGAACGTGACCTTGTACTGAATACGGCGCATGAACGCCTTGTCGATCTGCTTATCGAGGTTGGTCGTGAGGATGATGACGCCATCGAAGCGCTCGATCTCCTGGAGCAGCAGGTTGGTCTCCATGTTCGAGAACTTGTCGACCGACGTCTCCACCTTGACGCGACTGGTGAACAGCGAGTCGGCCTCGTCGAAGAGCAGCATGGCGTGGTTTGCCTTGGCAGTCTGAAAGATCTGCGCGATGTTCTTCTCGGTCTCGCCGATGTACTTCGACATCACGGCCGGAATCGAGATCTGGTAGAGCTGGAGGCCCATCGTCTTGGCGATGATCTCCGCGCACAGCGTCTTCCCGGTGCCCGGCTCACCGCAGAACATGTTGACGAGCCCCTTGCCCGTCGTGAGCTTGCGACCGAACCCCCACTTCGTGAGCACGAACGTACGGTACTTGGCCGCGTCGATGATCGACTGGATCTCTTTCTTGTCCTCGGGCGGCAAGATGAGGTCGTCCAGCGTGAGCTGCACCTTCGAGCGCACCGCGTACTGATTGAGGCTGGCGCGCATCTGCGTGTGCGCTGCGCGCTTGATGTGGGCGAGCGTCAGACGCGTGCCACCGTCATGGGCCTCTCCTCCGTCTGCGCCGTCGGTCTCCGACGACACTTCAGTCGCAGCCTCGCTCATGGCCATGTTGGTCGCCACCACGGCGGCGTTGCGGATCTGGCTACCGCTCAGCTCGTACTGGCTCGCGAGCTGTTCGACGTCGATGTCGGGGTCGATGGCGACGTTGCGCGGCAGGTGGATCGACCAGAGGCGCTCCCGGTCCGGCATCTCGGGCTGCTCGAACTCGAGCTGATAGACGATCCAGCGCTCGACGGCCGGATCGATCTTTTTCGGGTCGGTCGTCGTGAGGATGGCCAGTCCGTCCCACGTCTCGAGCTGCGTGAAGAACGCCTGGAGCCGCGGATTGCGCTCCGTCAGGATCGCCTCGGCCTGCTCCAGCACGAGCACGGCCCCGAGCAGCCGGGCCTGCCAGAAGAGGTCCTCGATCGTGTCGCGAAAGCGCACGTCCTCTCCGGCAAGCTTGCCGCAGTCGACCTCCAGCAGCCGCGCTCCGAGGTAGCTCGCGATGGCGCGCGCGAAGTGCGTCTTCCCCGTGCCGGGCGGGCCGCAGAACTGCAGCACGGCGCCGCGATCGACGGGCCCGAGCCGGTTCTCGAGCTCGAGCGCAGCCGGTCGGAGCCGACCCGCGAACTGATCGGCGAGGTGCAGCACCTCCCGCAGCGTCGCGTCGGGCAGGACGACCGTATCCATGGACACGTCGGGCACCGAGTAGCGGCAATAGGACGCCAACGTGGGGTCCAGATCGCCGCGCCCGAGCACGAAGTTCACGACCCGGCCCGGCACCTTGAGCTCGTAGCCCGGCAGGCTGTCCGACGACGCTTCGCGCGGCAGCGTCAGCTTGACGACGCGGTTCTTGGCGAGCGTGCCGACGTGCCCGAAGCGGTCGAGCGAGGCGAGGCGCTGGCGCCGCGTGTCGAACAGCACGCTCTGGCACAGGTCCACGTCGCAGAAGTCCATCAGGATGTTGTCCTTGAACCGCGCGATGCGCTTTTTGAACGAGGCGTCGATGGCCGGGGCGATGGCGAGCATGAGGATCTGCTCGTCCAGATCGTCGAGCCCGAAGGCCTCGGAGAGCACGTCGAACGGAATCGGCAGGCCGCGACGGCGCGACTCGGTGCGGATCATGCCGAGCCGGTGGTCGACCGCGCGCAGCTGCTGCATCATCGGCTCGGCGAGCTCCCCCGAGGTGCCCTCGAAGCCGGCCCCCTGAGGCCCGTAGCGCTCCATGGTCTTGAGATCGAGGAGCACCTCGACGCGCGTGAGCATGAGATCGACGAACTCGAGGTTCGGTTGAATCTGGTCCGCTCGCTCGAGTGCCTCCATGCCCTACCCTCCAGTGCGTCGCGTTCGCCGAGGACCTGTCCCTCTGGGCCGGCCAGTGTGCGGCGCGCGCACCTCGCCTGTCAAAATGCGTGCGGCAGAGGCCGGTCGTGCGAGTTTCGTTGCAGGTCGCCCGCCAGCGGCTACATTGGTATGCCGGGTGCGCCGTCCCACGACGGGAGCGCCCGCGGGAGGGCGGACATGATCACGGTTGCGACCTGGAACGTGCGCTACTTCAGCCACCCCTTGCGCGGCATCGCGAGCACCCGGGCAGGCCTGGTCGGCATCGCACAGGCGCTGGCATCGCTGGATCCCCAGCCGGACATCGTCGCGCTCCAGGAGATTGACGAGCAGAGCCTTCGCTCGTCGCTCGTTCGCGCCGGCCGCGCCTCACACGAGCACGCCTCGCCCTTCGATCGCTTCCTCGCGCGGCTCAACGACGCCAGCCTGGCGCGCAACGGCCACTTCTATCAGGCGCAATTCTATCCCGCGCACGGACATCGCCGCGCGGGCCTGCCGCTCATCTCGACCGGCCTCGCGCTGCTGTATCGACACACGCTCGAGCAGGTCGACCACAACGGACATGACCCGGAGGACATCACCCATCGCCGCCTGCGTGCCTTCGCGAAGGTCAAGCAGCGCCGCGTGTGCGCCTGGAGCCGCTTCCGCGATAGCCACACGGGCAAGTCGCTCGACGTGTTCAACACGCATCTGTCGCTGCCGTCGTTTTTCAAACGGACGCGCGGCACGACCGGCGGCCGCTTCGGTGAGGCAGACAACCAGCTTGCGGAGATGGACTCGGTCCTCGACTTCACGGTGCGTCACGGCTCCGCGGAGCGCTCGGTGCTCGTCGGTGACTTCAACGCCGTCCCAGGCTCGCGAGTCTATCGCCGGGTCACCGAGCAGTCGCACCTGCGCGATGCGCACGCCGTCCACCTGGGCGCCGACGCCGTGGCGCTGCGGCGCTTCCCCACCGCCGGCTTCATGCACCTGCGCTATCGCCTCGACCACGTGTTCACGGGCGCGGGGCTGACGCCATTGGCCTTCCCCAACACGGCGCCGTTCGGCCGCAACCACCCGCTGGCGGGCCTCTCGGACCACATGCCTATCGTGGCGCAGCTCCGCCTGGACGCCTAGAACCCGCGCAGCTCAGGACTCGACCTTCTTGAACGTGATCGCTTCGGGCACGATGCCCAGGTCCCAGCCCTCCGGGAGGATGCACTCGGCGTGGAAGGCGTCGAACGCGGCGGCCTCGGCGGCGGCGATGACCGCCTTGTCGACCATGTCCTTGGCCCGCTTGATGGGCGCATTCAGCGCGACGTGAATCGGTGAGCCGAGCTGCTTCCACAGGTGCTGGGCCAAGAGAAACTGGGCGAGCGCCTGATCCCACTCGAACTCGTTCATCGCGACCTCAGCCAATTGCTGATTGGTGGCCGCTAGGCCTTGCCGATCCTTGAGGTCCGATTCGATGTACAGCGCCTTGTGATAGTAGTAGCGGGCGTCGTCCCAGAGCCGCTTGAAGAAGTGCACGTTCCCGAGGTGATGGTAGGTCGTGGCCAGCCCGACGCGATCGTCGAGGCGCTCCTTCAGCTGCCTGGCCTCTTCGTGCCGCTCTAGCGCGCGGTCGTAGTCACCCATGCGCTCGTAGAGCCGGCCCAGGTGGTGATGGCAGCGCGCAAGGCCGGGCTCGTCGCCCTTCTTGGCCACGATCTCCAGCGCGTCTCGGTAGAGCTTCTCCGCGAGCGGCCACTTCTGCTCCTCCTCGGCCAGCAGCCCGAGGCGACGAAGCCCGGCAGCTACCTTGTCGAGGTTGCCGAGCGCCTCGTCGATCTGAATGGCCAACTGGAACTGCTCGGCGGCCCGCTCGCGGTCGCCGCGCACGTAGGCCAGATGACCCAGCTTGGCGTGGCACTCGGCCTTGCGCACGTCCTCGCCGAGAGTATGCCACGCCTCCACGGCCTGCGAGATCCACTCCTGCGCCTCCGGGATATCGCCGATGCGCTCGGCGACCGAGCCCAGGACCTCGTAGCATTGGCCGAGTCCGCGGGCCTCGGTGAGATCCTTGAAGATCTTGGCGGCGCGCATGGCGTTCGAGCGGGCGTCGTCCAGGCGATGCTGGGCGTTGCGTACGAGCGCAATTCGCAGGTAGCCGCGGGCACGCTCGATGCCCTGGGCCGCAGCCGCCCGCTCCTCCAGGTGTGCCACGATGGCGTCCGGATCCTGGGTTGCGCCGTCGGCCGTCATCATGACCGCACCCGGCTGATCCGGCGACGCCTGACTGGGCCGAACGGGCGGCGTGGGCCCCGCCGTCTGCGGGCGAGGCGGCTCGGGCCAGGCAGCCAGCGTCCGCCGGCGCTGCCAGAACTTGGGCGCGTTCTCGACGAGTCCCTTGATCTCGCGCATCGTCGCGACGATCAACACGCGAGCGCCTCCGGGCTTCTCGAGCTCCTCGACCGCTTTGCCGAGCGTTGCGTACCACGGATCTTCGCCCGTCAGGCGCGGCTTGGGCAGCCGCCGCCAGATGACGACCGCGTTCAGCGAACGGCACGACGACTTGGCGCTGGCGAGCGCCGCTTCGCCGGAGGTGGCGCCTTCGCCGGGCGCGACAATCTCGAACGCCAGACCGTGGTCGGTCGACAGCAGCGTCTCCACGGCCGCATCGACCTCCTCGGGCGTGCCGCAGCGGACGGCCGCGAGGACGCCGCGGCGAAAATCGCGCGCCTGCAGGAGGCTGTGGAGGACGGGCTCGAGGGCCTTCAGCTGGGCATCAGTGCTCATCGGGGCTCATCGGGGCTCATCGGGGCTCACGCAAAGAAATGGGAACTCGACGGAGTCCATGGTGAACGTCCATAGCGCACATCGGGCCGGGTTTGAAGAACCTTGACCCTAGAATTTTTTGGACGTGACCTATTTTCGCTGCTTCGGCGGCGGCTCTTCCGGCGGAAGACGCAGGTCCGAGAGCCGAATCATGCCGACGCCCGTGCGCCGCACCGGGTGATTCTCGGCGTCGAGGTCGAATGCCTGTCGCTCGAGCCCTTCGACGGCCGTGGCCGAGAGCGCACGCCGGCTCGGGGTGGTCAGCGCGATGGCCTGCTCCTCTTCGGTCGGGAGCGGCCCGATGACCTCGAGCAGGTCGGCCGGGAGCTGATCGAGGCGAATCTGCTGTACGCCCGTGCGGCGCTCGGCGTCGCTCGCGGCACTCGCGGCGCGGGCCTGGGCCACGGGCGCAAGTGACGGCTCCGGAAGCGAGGGGCGCTGGAAGACGCCCGAGCTGCCGCTGCTCGGCCGAACGAGCGCGGCGTCGATGGGCGCCGGGACACCGAACTTCGTGTCGCACACGCCGCAGCGCGCCTGCTTGCCCACGACGGACGCCATGGGGATCTTGAGCTTACGTCCGCACGCGGGGCAGAAGACGATGCGCGTCGGGGGAGAGGCCATCGGACGATGGTAGCCCTGCGCGGGTCGTGTGACAACGGTCTGGGCACCGGCCAGAAGGTTGCCTCGCATCGAGCCACGCGCTAATCATCCCCGCGCAGACCCAAGCACGACCGGCCACGCGACAGGACTCACTCATGACCACAGCCTCCCCCTTCAGAGCGGCCACCGGGACGCCGCCCGGGACCGCCTACATCGACATCGATCCGTCCGAGACGCATGACTGGCTCGAGAGCTTCGACGCGCTGGTCGAGCGCGCCGGCATGGAGCGCGCCCACTACGTGCTTACGGCGCTCCTCAAGCGGGCGCAGATCGAGCGCATCAAGCTGCCGGCCCTGGTTCAGACACCCTACGTCAACACGATCCACGCCACGGAGGAGCCGGAGTACCCCGGTGACGAGGGCATGGAGCTGCGCATCCGGCGCTACATCCGCTGGAACGCGATGGCCATGGTCGTCAAGGCCAACACGCACTTCCCCGGGATTGGAGGCCACCTCTCGACCTACGCGTCCGCGGCCACGCTGTACGAGGTCGGCTTCAACCACTTCTTCAAGGGCCGCGACGCACCCGGAGGCGGCGATCAGGTCTACTTCCAAGGCCATAGCTCGCCCGGCATCTACGCGCGCGGCTTCCTCGAGCGCCGGATCACGGCCGAGCAGATGGAGCGCTTTCGGCGGGAGATCGAGCGCGGGCGCGGCCTGCCAAGCTACCCTCACCCCTGGCTCATGCCGGACTTTTGGGAGTTCCCGACCGTGTCCATGGGCCTCGGCCCGATC
>SXOX01000134.1 GCA_005776585.1 Pseudomonadota bacterium
CATCTTCCACCCGCCCGAGAGCTTGCCAACGTCTCCGTTGACCTGCTCCTGGCTGAACCCGAGGCCGTGCAGGATCTCGTGGGCACGCGCGTCCAGCTCATAGCCGCCGAGCTCCTGAAAGCGCGCCTGGACCTCACCGTAGCGCGTGAGCAGGCGGTCGAAGTCGAGGCCCCGCTCCGACTCGAGGCGCGCCGCGACCTCCGGGTCCTCCATCGCGCGCTCCAGCAGCACGAGCTCCTCGCCGAGCGCCGCCGTCTCGCCTGCGCCCGCGACCGTCTCCGCCAGCACGGTCCGGCCGGACATGTCGCCCGCATCCTGCCGGAAGTAGCCAATCGTCAGCTTCTTGGGCTTCTCGATCTGGCCCTCGTCGGCCGACTCCTCGCCGAGGATGAGGCGAAAGAGCGTGCTCTTGCCGGAGCCGTTGGGCCCGACGAGGCCAATCTTCTCGCCGCGATTGACCTGACAGGTCGCGCCGACGAAGAGGATCTGGGGGCCGTACTGCTTGCTGACATTGGTGAGGCTCAACATGGCGGCGGGCTCTTACAGCATCGCGAACGCGAGCGATAGAGGGTTTTGGCGCGACCGCCCTCCCATGCTAGCGTGACGCTGTGCGAACCAACGTTCGATCCGGGCTCTTCGGTGTGCTCGCCTTTGCGGCGCTGCCTGCGCTCGCGGCGCCTCCGGGGGTCGTGGTCGTACAAGGCGACGTCCCCGCCATCGCTGAGCTAGAGGTCATGCCGGCGCGCGCGGTCTTGGCCGCGCTCTCGCTCGTCGTCGCACCCAAGCCGCCGGCGCCGTTGTCCCAGGAGCAGCGCGTGGCGTTGACGGCCGCAGTCGCGCGCTTCGAGGTCAAGGGCGACGTCCCGGGCGCGATCGCCGCCATCGCCGTCGCGACCGACGCGCTCCCGAACGCGCTACTGGCCGAAGACGAGCGTGCCCTCGTCAAGGCGCTCTGGCTGCTCGGTCAGCTGCACCTGCTCGAGGCCAAGAACAGTCGCGGCAAGGGTCGTCCCAGAGCGCTCCAGCACGCACGTGCGGCGTTGGAGCGCTCGGTGCGCGTCGCGCCCGAGGCCCGCCCGACGGCCGAGCACTTTCCGCCCGACCTCATCGCGCTGCACGGCGACGTCGTCGCGGCGGCCGTCACCGCAGGGACGACGCTTCACGTGAAACCCGGCGGCTCCATCTCGCGTTCGTGTTCGACCCTCGTCGACGGCGTCGCCCGCGGCCGCGTCGGCGCGCCCGTCGGCCCCTTCGCGCGGGGTCGCGTCGTCGTCGCCGTGGCTTGTGCAGGCAGCGACGCTGCCCGTCCCGCCGTGGGCCGGTCGGTCCTGCTCGACCGCCCGAACGTGAGCGTCGCCGCCTCCGACGTCCTGGCTCACCTCCGCGTCGTCGACGAGCGGCTCTACCTCTCGCCCACGACGGAGCGCGCGGTCGTCGATCAGGTGGCGCAGACGCTGTTGGCGGAGAGCCGCGCACCGTGGGCCGCGGTGCTCCAGCCCGCGAAGGCCGGGCAACTCATCGCCATTGTGTTCGCGCCCGGCGGCGGCGCACCGCGCCTCCTCTCCGACCAACCGCCTGCCGCGCTCGCGGCCCAGCTCCGCACGGCGACTGCGGCGCCGTTCGACGCAGGGGTCACCTCCATCGGGGCACCGGCCCACTCCGAGCGCCGCGCGCGCTGGTGGCACTGGATGCTGCTCGGTACCGGTGTCGCGCTGGTCGGCGCTGGCGGTGGCGTGCATGGCTTCGCGGTCACCGGTCCCTATGCGGACACGAATGCCGGCACGCTCGACGAGCGCGACCGCCTCAGCGGGCTCCAGGCCGGCTACGGCAGCCTGTACGGCGTGGGCGGCGCGCTCACGTTGCTCGGCGCCATCCTCGCGTCGGTGGGCACCACCCGCTGACACTCGGGTGCCACTCGTGATAAGCACAGCCCATGGCTGCCCTCTCCGATTCTGCTGCTCTCGCTGACACGGCTGCTCTCGCTGACACGGCCGCTCTCGCTGACGCGGCCGCTCTCGCTGACACCGCCGCCGTGATCCTCGCCGCGGGCCTCGGCACGCGCATGAAGTCCACGCTCCCCAAAGTGCTGCACCGCGTGCTCGATCGGCCGCTCGTCGCCTTCCCCGTCGCGCTGGCGAGCCGCCTCGGGGTCGGCCGCACGGTCGTGGTCGTTGGCCATGGTCGTGAGCTAGTGGAGGCCGCTGCGCGCGCCATGGACCCCAACGCGCGCTTTGCCCTTCAAGCCGAGCAGCGTGGCACGGCCGACGCCGTCGCTTCGGCGATGGCGGAGACCGAGGGCTGCCGCCGCGTGCTCATCCTCTCCGGGGACGTGCCGGGCCTCACCGAAGCCAGCGTCCAGGCCTTGACCGCCGCCTATGGCGATGGGCCGCTCGCGCTCGTGACGATGACGCCGCCGGACCTTCGGGGCTACGGTCGCACGCTGTGTGACGCCGAGGGCCACGTCCTGCGCATCGTCGAGGACCGAGACTGCACGCCGACCGAGAAGGCCGTCACGACCGCGAACGCGGGCATCTACCTCGTCGATCGCGAGTTCCTCGCCAGCGCCCTCGCGCGCGTCGAGTCCTCCAACGCGCAGCGCGAGCTCTACCTCACCGACATCGCGGTCATGGCGCACGCCCAGGGCACCCCCGGCCGCGCCGTGCACGTGACCGACATGGGCGAGGTCCTTGGCATCAACGACCGCGCGGAGCTGGCCCAAGCCGACGCTCGCCTGCGCCGACTGCGCAACCTGGAGGTCATGCGCGCGGGCGTCACGCTGCGCGATCCGGACCGCATCGTCATCGGACTGGACGTGACGTGCGCTACCGACGTGACGATCGAGGCCGACGTCGTCCTCCGCGGCACGACCCGCGTCGGTCGTGGCACCGTCATCGGACAGGGCGCGGTCATCGACTCGAGCACCCTCGGCGAGAACGTCACGGTCAAGCCCTACTGCGTCATCTCCGAGGCCGTGCTCGACGACAAGGCCGAGGTCGGCCCCTTCGCGCATTTGCGGCCGGGTGCGGTACTCCGCAGCCGCGCCAAGGTCGGCAACTTCGTCGAGATGAAGAAGACCGTGCTCGGCGCTGGCAGCAAGGCCAGCCACCTCACGTACCTGGGTGACGCGGAGATCGGCGCGGACGTGAACGTGGGCGCGGGCACCATCACGTGCAACTACGACGGAGTGAACAAGTTCAAGACCGTCATCGAGGACGGCGCGTTCATCGGCTCGAATACCGAGATCGTCGCGCCCGTCACCATCGGCGCAGGCGCGCTCGTCGGCGCCGGGAGCACGGTCACCAAGGACGTCCCGGCCGGCGCACTGGCGCTCTCGCGCGAGCCGCAGGTCAACGTCGCGGGCTGGGCCGCCATCAAAGGGCCGCACGCGCTCAAGAGTCGAGCACGGAAGGCCGATAGCCACTCCTGACAAGGAGCAACCCCATGTGCGGCATCATTGGATACGTTGGACCTCGCCAGTCGGCCGGCCTCATCATCGACGGCCTGAAGCGCCTCGAGTACCGCGGCTATGACTCCGCGGGCATCGCCGTCATCCAGAACGGCGACTTCGCTATCCGACGGGCAGCGGGCAAGCTCGATCGGCTCGCGACCAGCCTCGCCGCCGAGCCGCTCGCCGGGACC
>SXOX01000135.1 GCA_005776585.1 Pseudomonadota bacterium
AATGTCAAGAACATCGAAGCGGGTCATGTATGTAGGTTTTTGGCGCATGTCGCGGGTAGCCAGGGGCGTAACTCCGCGAAATGACTCAATCACAAATTTCGCTGTATTGTGGCCATGTTCAATGTGCTGTCGAAGTCGGGTGTAGCCAGGTCCCCAATATTCATGGTCGTCTACGAAATACCTGTACGAGATGACACAGTCCTCATCGACCACGGCCGCATCAACGACCGGAAACTCCGGGTGACCCAGCGGGCTGAGCCATTCGACGCCCAACGTTTCCATGTCGATTCGCGCGACCGTAATCGCTGCGCCGATTGCCCCGGGGCGGAAGCTCGGTGGGTGGGACACGGCGGCCACAACGCAGCAGATACGAACGTCGCACGAAATCGCCAGAGGCCAGTCGTGCTGGACCGAACCGCCCAGGTGAGTGGGTTCCACGGACACGGCACACGCGGCAGGGTGCGTTACATATGCGTTCGTCGCTGGACTCGCGGGTACCTCGGGGGCGCCGGTACCCTGGTCTGCGTCGCTCCCCAGGTCCAATGGGCCCTCTGTGGCGCCGCAGGCCAGCAAGAGAGTAACCGCAAGGGGTATGCCCGGCCGAATCGACGACCGCGTCAACGTGGAGTGCCCCCACCTGGACGGGTGACTCAGGCAAGCACCTTCGCCGCGCACCTCCGCGAAACGAGCGGACGCCGCAACGGTGCGCACCTTCGACCTGCGGGCCGAACATGACTCAGTAGGGTTTCTCTTGCCACGCATGGTACACGTTGCCGTCCGTCCCCAGGACAAGTAGCTCAATCCTGCCGTCGACGTTCACTCCTGTCCGGATCTTGAGTGCCGCGATCCCCATGCTGCTCATCGGGTGCCACTTCCAACCAGACGAGTAGAGGTTCTCGTACGCATGAGGCACAGTGCCGTCTTCCTCGGAGACGGCGAAGACCTCAAGCCGACCGGACGCATTTCGGGCGCAGGCGACTGCCGAGAAGCTGCCCGGAAATCCAACGATCGCTGGCGACGGGTAAGCGACCGCAGCGCCCTCTTGTCGCAGGTGAACGAAGCACCCGTCATTGGTCGCAATGAACGCCACTTGGCCAGCGCGCCACGCGACGGCAAAATCGGCGACAGCGCCTGATCCTGACCAGACCGACTCAAGAAACACGTCCACGTTCGGGCCGCTACCCTTCTGGGTCTGGAGTGCAAAGAGACCATCCTGGCCCCAAAGGGTAAGGTAGGGGACAGCCCCAACTCCCACCGGAAGGTCAATCTTCCTTGTCGACCAGGGCAACACTTGCTTCCCGTGCCCCACCAGACTTGCCGCAACGGTCGGATCGAAGGACGAAAATGTCGAGTTCCATTGCATCGGTTGCTCGACCCCCGGGGGCCCGAGCGTCACCGCGCCCTTTGCTGAAAACCGCATTTGCTTGATGGCGCTTGGATTGGGCCCATCGAGGAAAGCCGGGAAGAAGGCCCAATTCAGATATTGATCAATTGGATCGTGAATCTCCCAAAGTGGCGTCGTCGGAGGGCCGTCCCAGAAGGGAGCATAGTTCGATGGCCCTGCGGCCATGAAAGCGCCGACAAACATCAGCATTAGCGGCCGTCCAGCTGTGGAAACGACAGGCAAATGAATGGCCCGTGTCACACTATCCAATCCGGGTTTCGGCGTTAGCTGGTCCAGCCCGGCGGAGAGCCAGAGCCTGAACTTGCCTTCGTCCATCGCTGCCACTGACACGGTTCCGATCTCGGCAATTGGTGGGAGGTGACCGCCCTCGGCAATTGGTGGAAGGCGACTGCCGTGCAAATCCCACCCCGCCCAGATCTGCATGACGGCGGGCTCGCTCCAGCCTCGGAAGCCGACATCAGCCCACTTGCGCGGGAAGGATACGAGCGGCACGGCCCACTTGTCGAAGAGCTGGTACGAGCTCCAGAGCGAGCCGTCATCCCGCGCCATGAGTACTTCGATCCGACCATCCCAATGCTGAACAACAGCGAGGTCAACGATGTTCTCTCCGGTCGCGATCTGCGCAAAATTCGACCAGCCCATGGCGCTCACAGGGAATTCAGCCCGGGAATGGTGTCCGTCAGCACCCAAAAGACGACAGGGCCCCGCCTGAATGGCGTGAGCAAGCCCCCCACGCGCACTGCCTCGGCTCCGTGCTCGCGTCTGCCTGTGGACACGTGCCCCGGTGGTGGCAGCGCGACGCGAGGAGAACACCGTCGTGTACCTCGCAGCGACGCCGCACACCGGACCATCGCACCTGCTTCGTCCGCGGCGTCGCCGGTGCGCTTTGCTGGCGATCGCCCTGTCGGAATCGTGGCGGCGCACTCGCGCGGACCGCAATCCCGCTGGGCGGGCCGGGCGCCGTGATTCGCGAACCTTGCAGACGTCGTGGCTCGGATCACGTGGATATCCATTTCAGCCGGAGACTCACCCCCACCGCGCCCCGACGCGGGCGCAGATGTACCACGGAGCCAGGGTGCTCTCGACGCGACAGCGCACGTAGCGCAGCAGCGGGTTCGCTGCGGCGGCCTCCTGAGTCGCCTTGGCCCGCGCGATGTCGTACGCGCTGTTGATCGTGATGAGCGGCGTGTTGTAGGGCCCCTCCTTGTACGACGCTGCCTCGACGATGAGCGTGCAATTGAGCAGCGCCAGGGACTGCGCTTCGACCGTGAGGTAGTTGACGCCACTGGTGTCGAGCCAGCCACTGTCGGAGCCCATCACCCAGAGGTTCGCGGCGTTCGCGACATACCCGCCCCGGATGGTGGTCCACGGGAGCATCTCGGCAAAGCCTTCGCAGTCTTGAGGTCGGGCAATCCGGAGCAGCTCCGCGGTCGGCGCCTGGTCCTGCTCGACCGCATTGGCGATCCCGACGCGAAACGTGATGCCCCACGCGCCCGCGGGGGAATAGAGCGTCCAGCGCAGGTAGCGTTGAATCGGGTCGCTGCCAAAGGGCTCCGTGCCGACGACCTGGACGCCGAGGCCGACTCCGGCTCGACCGGTAACGGCGGACCACGGCCCGGCCTGGGTGGGCGCGGACTCCAGTTGGAGGACGACCCCGCTGGTGATTGCCGCCACGTACATTCGAAGCACGACGGCGGGCAGGGCACTCAGGTCTGCCCATCGCGTCGAGACGAGCGTGACGCGTGCGGTCCCGGTGCCCTTCAGGGTGATGAAGGGCTGCCAATTGAATTCGGCGAGCGTGCCACCGGCGCTAGCGTGTGCCCGCCAGGCGGCGCGCCTGGACACCGAGGGGCCGGAGTGGCTGGTGAGGTACGCGGGAGTAGCCATGGGTCGCCTCCTTGGCGCGCGTTCAGGGCTTCAAGACGACCGTGAGACGAAAGCACACGTAGTAGGTGCCCGGCGAGTTGGGGATCTCCCAGCGCCACCGGATGAGGCGCCGTAGGCGATTGCGCTCGCCGAACGGCAGCGAGCGCGAGAGCACCGAGAGGAACGCCTCCGCCGTCGCCTCGCCGATCCGCATCTCGAAGGCCTCGAACGGGCCGTCCTCGGTCTCCGCCTGTTCGAGGATGAGCCGAGACTTCGGTGCAGGATCAGCGTCCTTGTCCGAGTCGAAGATCTCCAGCGCGAACAGGGCGTAGGAGGTCGCTGCGCCATCCGCACCGGTGTCGAGCCAGTCGGACTGATGCTGAATGACCGACTCCTCCCCCTCGCCGGTGCCGCCGGCGGACTCGAGCGTCAGCAGCGGTTGAAGTTCCGTTCGGGTTTCCATGGGCGACCTCCTTACGACGAGGCCACGCTACGACAGCCGCTGATGGGGCGTCAAGCGATGGGTTTTTTTGTTTTTACGACGAATATTTTGTAAGATGTCAAGATCGTTGAAAAACGAAGCGGTTCGCGTCGTCCTGCCTGCGATCGACTGGAAGTCCGGCCATCGCCGGAGTATACCCCCGCCGAATGGCGGCTGAAGAAGCTGCCGCACGGCGCGTGGCGCGCCGCGTCAGACGTGCGACTTGAACCTGGAGGTCCCCATGACTCGCGCAATGAACTTCAACGCCGGCCCTGCCGCCCTGCCCTTGCCCGCTCTGGAGCGCGCGCGGGAGGAGCTGCTCGACTTCGCCGGCACCGGCATGTCCGTGATGGAGCACAGCCACCGCGGCAAGGAGTACGAGGCGGTCCACAACGACGCCATCGCCAAGCTGCGGCGCCTGCTCGGCGTCTCGGAGAGCTACGACGTGCTGTTCCTTCAAGGGGGCGCGTCGCAGCAGTTTGCGACGTTGCCGATGAACTTCCTCTCGGCCGGGCAGTCCGCCGACTACGTGCTCACGGGCGCGTGGGGCGAGAAGGCGTACGGGGAGGGCAAGATGGTCGCGGCACTGCTGGGCGGCGAGGCGCGGGTCGCGGGTACGTCGGGCGTGGGAGACGGCAAGGAGAAGGCCTACACCCAGGTCGCGACCTCTGTGAATGCCGGCGCCAGCGCGGCGTTTGTGCACTTCACGTCAAACGAGACGATCCACGGCGTACAGTACGGCGTTGGACACGAGCTGCCGGCGGTCGGCAATGTGCCAGTCGTGTGCGACATGTCGAGCGACTTCCTGTGGCGTGGCTTCGACGTCGCGCGATACGGGGTCGTCTACGCCGGCGCGCAGAAGAACGTGGGGCCCTCGGGCGTCGTGGTCGTGCTGATGCACAAAGACCTCGTGGCGCGCGGCCGCAAGGACATCCCCAAGATCTTCCAGTACCGCACGCACAGCGAGAATAACTCTCTGTACAATACGCCGCCTACGTTTGGTATCTACCTCATCCGTAATGTGCTCGACTGGATCGACCAGTCGGGCGGCCTCGGCGCCGTCGAGGCCCGCAATCGCACCAAGGCCGCCGTGCTCTACGGGGCCATCGACCGCGCCGGCGGGTTCTATCGGTGCCCGGTGGACCTCGACAGCCGCTCGGTCATGAACGTCGTCTGGCGCCTGCCGACCGAGGCGCTGGAAGAGCAGTTCGTGTCCCAGGCCAAGAAGGCGGGCATGGTCGGCCTCAAGGGTCACCGGTCCGTGGGCGGGATTCGCGCGAGCCTGTACAACGCCGTGGAGTCCCCGTGGGTCGATGCGCTCGCGGGCTTCATGGCCGAGTTCGCCGCGAAGAACGGCTAACTCACCACTCTGTGCCCATGTTGTCGTCGGTGACCCGGTCCGCGTAACCAAAACGGGTGCGGAGCCGCCACCAGCCCTCGAGGTCGTAGTCAGGCGAGGCGTGGTCGGTGTGGTCGTCGCCCAAGCCGTGGACCATGGCGACGACCTCGCGCAGCCGGTCGACGTGGCGCGGGTCGCTCAGGTCCAACGCGGGACCCGAGGCCGTGCGGTAGCCGCGGAGGACTGACTCCCAGCGCGTCGCGTCGAGGGCGAAGGGCTCGAGTGACGTTGCGACGAAGTTTACGAATCGGACGACGTGGGGGAAGGCATCGGTCGCCGTGCGGATGGCGCGATGGGAGCCCGTGGTGTTGAAGTAGAAGACGCCGCCGTGGGCGAGGTGCGCCTTGACGAGCTCGAAGTAGTCGGCCGAAAGCAGGTTCGAGACGCACGAGCGCCAGTGGAACGGCGTGTTCTGCAGAATGAAGTCGAAGCGCCTCTCGGGGTGCCGCGCCAACCAACGGCGACCGTCGTCGATGACGATGGTGACCCGCGGGTCCGACAAGAGCCCCGAGACCTCGGGCCGGCGGGCGATGACCTCGAGATAGCCGGGCTCGATCTCGATGATCGTCATGCGTTGCAGCGTCGGGAGGTGGCGGAGGACCTCGGCCCAGGCGCCCGTCGCGAGGCCGATGACGAGGACCTCCTTGGGCTCGGCATGGAAGAGACTGGCGGCGTAAGCGCGCACAATCATGTTGCGGTCGTCGACCAGATCCGTGCGGATCCAGCCGTCATAGCCGCCAGAGCCGAAGACCGCGCCGTCCTCGGTCACGGTGATGACGCCGCCGCGACGCTCGACGATCTCGGGGAAGTGCTGGTCGACGTAGTCCTTTTGGTGGAGCAGCCGCTCCCAGAGGCGGTCGAAGAGTGCACCGTGGGCCACGAGGACCGCGAGCGCGATGGCGCCCACGAGCAAGAAGCGGGTCCGGCCCGAGAAGCCGTACAGGAGCGCGGAGAGGACGAGCCCGAGTCCGAGCAAGAGCAGCGCGCACTGCGACATGGTGAGCACGTCCATCAGCACGAGGCCCGTGAGGAGGCTGCCCGCCGCGGAGCCGAGGATGTTGGCCACATAGAGGCGGGAGAGGCCGTCACCGGCGCGCGCGTCGGGCGTGACGCCGAGGTGGCAGACGAGCGGAAAGACGATGCCGAGTGCGCCGGACGCCACGGCGAGAAGCGCGAGCCCGTACTGCCAGGTCACGAGGGTGACGAGGCTCGCCGTTGCGGGAATGACGGCGTAGCCCATGAGCGCGCCGAGCAGGCTGACGCTCCCGAGTCGGCTCAGGAGGCGTTGTCCGTCGGCCGTGGCACCTCCCGTGAGCCGCAGGCTGACGATGGAGCCCAGCGCGAGGCCGCCGAGGTAGGCGCCCAGGACGAGGCCGAAGGCGCTCGTGCGTGTACCGGACGCGAACGAGAAGATGCGAAACCAGAGGAGCTCATAGGAGAGCGCAAGGAAGCCGGAGATGGCGGCGATGACGAGCGCGGTCCGAAAGCCGCGGGGTCGCGCGACCGGCCCGGCCTCGCGGACCTGGGCCACAGCCGCGCTGTCGCGGCGATGCAGGACAAGCGCAGCGAGCGCGACCAGCGCGTTGAGGACCGCGGCGAGGTGGGTCGAGCCGCGCAGCCCGAGCAAGCGCATGAGCAGCCACGCGGTGAGGAAGCACGCGAGCGCGGAACCCAGGGTGTTGACGAAGTAGAGCAACCCGACGCTGCGGCCGACGTGGCCGGAGCGCGCGACGAGCCAGGTGGTCAGCAGAGGCAGGGTCGCGCCCATGAGCAGGGTTGGCAGGAACACGACGACCAGGCTGCCGGTCGCAGCGACCCACGGCGGAGCGGTCACGGTGGCGGCGCCGACGAGGCCGAAGACATCGAGGGAGACGAGGCCGTAGAGGCCGATGATGGCCTCGATCACGGCGAACACGAGCAGGAGCCTGCCACCGTGGCGTGAGAGCCGTCCTCCGAGGAGGCTGCCGAAGCCGAGGCCCAGCATGAAGGCGGTGACGACGACCGTGACGGACTCGACGTTGACGCCAAACAACGCGAACAGCGCCCGCTGCCATGCGATTTGGTAGACGAGCGCGGGGAAGCCCGAGACGAAGAACAGCAGGCCGACGCCCAGGAGCGGCGCGGCGCTCCGCGCCTGTGGTGCGCTCATGCGGGGCTAGGAGAGCGTCGCGACAGCCTTGGCGATGCGGTCGAGGCCCTTGTCGATGTTGGCCATGGAGGTGGCGTAGCTGAGCCGCGCGAAGCCGGGCGCGCCAAACGGGGTGCCGGGGACGAGGGCGACCTGGACGTCATCCAGGAGCCAGTCGATGAGATCCCAGTCCGTCGCGAGCATCTTGCCCGCCGGGGTGCGTCGCCCGAGCAGCCCGCGCATGTCGGGGAAGGCGTAGAAGGCGCCCTCCGGCAACACGCAGCGCACGCCGGGGATGGCGTTGAGGCGGTCGACCATGACGCGGCGGCGGCGGTCGAACTCGGTGACCCACTCGCCGATGAAGTCGTCAGGCTCCGTCAGCGCGGCGATGGCGGCCGCCTGCACGGGGGCGGCGATGTTGGAGGTGGACTGACCCTGGAGGCGGTTCATCGCGTCGATGAGGTCCTTCGGGCCCACCGCGATGCCGACCCGCCAGCCCGTCATGCTGTAGCTCTTGCTCAGACCGTAGACCGTCAACGTGCGCTCGGCCATGCCGGGCAGCGTGGCGAAGAAGCGGTGCTGGAAACCGTCGTAGACGAGCCGGGCGTACATCTCGTCTGAAATGACCCAGAGGTCGTTGGCGCGGACGAACTCGGCGATGGCCTCGAGGTCCTTGACGCTGTAGGCCGCGCCCGTGGGGTTGGACGGACTGTTGAGCACCAGGCCGCGCGTGCGGGGCGTGAGTGCCTTCTCGAGCGAGGCGACCGTGACGCGAAAGCCGTCCTCCACGCGCGCCTCGACGACCGTGGTCACAGCCCCCGCCATCGTGTTCTGGACTGGATAGGTGACCCAGTACGGCGCAGGGAGCAGTACCTCATCGCCGGGATCGGCGAGGCACAAGATGCCGTTGTACAGACTGTGCTTGCCGCCCACGCTCACGAGCACCTGGTTGGGCTCCACCGAGAGACCAAACTGGCGCTGGAGGTGCGTCGCGACCGCCTTGGTCAGCTGCGGCACGCCCTGCGTCGCCGTGTATCGGGTCCAGCCGTCATCGATGGCGCGCTTGGCCGCCTCACAGATGTGCTTGGGCGTGGGGAAGTCCGGTTCACCGGCGCCAAAGCCGACGACGTCCTTGCCCTCGGCGCGGAGCGCGTTGGCCTTGGCCGTGATGGCGAGGGTCTCGGAACCAGGGATGTCGAACGTACGATGGGCGAGCTTCATGGCGACTCCTTCGGGGGGCGGAGGCTACGGGGCGCCGAACTTTCGCGCAAGGGCCGCGGCCACGGGCGGAGGCACCAGCGCCGAGACGTCCTTGCCGTGAGACGCGACCTCTTTGACCAGGGACGACGAGACGTAGAAGCTCTCGGGACCGGTCATCAGAAAGACCGTCTCGACCGACGGGCGCAGAAAGTGGTTCATGTGGGCCATCTGGAACTCGTACTCGAAGTCCGCGACCGCCCGTAGGCCGCGCAGAATGGCGTGAGCCCCGACGCGCTCGGCGTAGTCGACGAGCAGGCCGTCGAAGGCGTCGATCTCGATGCGCGGGTCGTCGCCGACCGAGAGGCGGATGAGCTCGAGCTTCTCTTCGGTGGTGAAGAGCGCCTTCTTGCCGGGGTTGGTCGCCACCCCCACGCGCAAGCGGCCAAAGCACGCCAGACCGCGCTGGACGATGTCCAGGTGACCATTCGTGATGGGATCGAAGGATCCCGGGTAGATCGCGAGTCGTCCCATCACAGTGCCCCCGGTGCGTGTTGGTAGAAGCGAAGCGCCGTGTCGCCGTAGCGACGTTGACCTGTGACGCGCAGCGTGGGCGGATCCACCGGCGGCGTTCCATCCGGGTGCTCGGCGACGACGGTGCCGTAGGTGCCGAGGACCTTGGCGACACCAGCGAGCGCGCTGTCGAGCGGACCGTTCGGCGCGTAGGGCGGGTCGAGGAACACGATGTCGAAGCGCTCGCCGGCCTTGGCGAGCTGCTCCAGGACGTGAGCGACGTCGCCGCGGAGCGTGCGCACCTGCGCCGTGACGCCAAAGGCCCGCGCCGTGGCGTCGACCTGGCGGAGCACACGCGCGTTGTCGTCGATCAAGGTGGCGTGCTCGGCGCCGCGCGAGACCGCCTCAAAGCCAAACGCGCCAGAGCCGCAGAAGCCGTCCAGGACACGGCGGCCCTCCCACTCCGGTCCAAGGATGCTCATCAGCGCCTCGCGCACGCGCTGCGCCGTGGGACGCACCTCGCCCGGGGGCACGGGGACGAGACGGCCGCGAAGCGTTCCAGCGACGATGCGCATGGCCCGCGTGTAGCAGCGCTCGCGAGAGGGGTCAATGGGCCAATCTGGCGAGAGGCTCTCCAGGAAGCGCGTGGGGCCCGCACACGGTCATTCAGCCACCATCAGGCGCGCGCCGAGCCACAGGCCGTCGGGGTGTTCGCTGTTCGGCAGGGGATGCAGCGCGTCATCCGGGGTGATGCGCACGATGGGACCGAACTCCGTGCCGACGTAGAGATCGCCATCGGGTGCGGCCGCGACGTCGACGACGATGCCCGGGATCTGGGGCGTCGTGCGCACGAGCGTACCATCGGTCAGGAAGCCCAGCACCTGGCCGACACGCTTGCGCCAGTCCGGGTCGACCACGGCAACGTAGATGACACCGTCTCGGCCACGGGTGACCCGGCGCATGATCTGGT
This sequence comes from Pseudomonadota bacterium, assembly GCA_005776585.1. Classification (GTDB taxonomy): domain Bacteria; phylum Myxococcota_A; class UBA9042; genus SXOX01. Next base: position 9,960 of record SXOX01000135.1, read on the forward strand.
TCTTGGGCAGCGCCAACGTCCAGGGCTCGGCCTCTTTGCCAGACTCGAAGATGTCGAGGCGGCGCGTAAAGGAGGCGGGCTTCTCGGCCCACAGGACCGCCACGCGATCGGTGCCCAGCACGGCCATGGACAGGGTGTTCCACGGCTTGGCGCAGGAGAGAGCCGGGCCCTTGGTCGTCTTCAGGGTGCCTCCGGGGACCTCTTTGCCGTATCGGAGTTGCAGCGGACCCGTCGGGTGGTCAACCGAAAAGCGCTCCCAGACCGCGACGGGCAGGTCGCTGCTCCGCTCCTGCTGTTCACAATACTCTCGTAGTACGTAGACCTGGCCTCCAACGATGTCCACGTCGTGCATGGTGGGACTGACCTCCTCGTAGTACGGTGGGTAGGGTGGACTCTCCATCATGTGAAAATAAGTAAAATATCCATAGTAGTTGTTTTCTCCCGTCGGTGAAACGCGGCCCGCAAGGGTGGTCACCCAGACGAGCGCCTGCGGCCCGTCGTAAGCGAGGGCTTGGGCGAACATGGGTCCAAGCGAGACGGCGCCATTCGGAGCACGCCTCCGGAATCGTTCCCCGAAGTTGCGATGGATGGCCCAGGCGAGCGCCTCGACGCCCTGCGCGTTCGAGTCCAAGGGCAGCGAGTACACGTACGGCGACGGGCACACGGCCGGACCCAGTGGAATCGGCGGCCCAAAGAACTTCCCGAGGTCCCGTGGGACATCAACGCCGGGGTCGGGTGCGTCGAAAGCGTCTGGAACATCGATCACGGCAACATCCGGCGCGTCCAGCTCGACCGCATCCAGCTCCGTCGGTGGACTGGGGTCTGCCGCCGGCTCGGGTGTGCACGCGATGGCCAGCGCCGAGGTCAGCAGCGCAAGTCGAGTTCGGGAATCCGCGCTCATGGCGCTTTCTCCGTCGGAGCTGTCGGCAAGACGGGTCGAATGAACCGATTGGCCGAACGGACGGCCATGAAATATGGACGCTTCGGTCCTTCGAGCATAGCGATTGGTACGTCGAGCTCAATCACGCCGTCAATGGAGTCCATCGCGCTGACGACGCGATGAGCGTGGACACCGGGGGTGGTCGAGACTAGGCACACGCTGTCACCGACGACCACTCGGTTCATCCGGCGCTTCCCAGTCGGACCCACGACCGAAAAGCGCTGCGCCTTCCCGGCCGTGGCCCCTGCGATTGGCATGACCGTCAGCCACCAGCTGTTGGACGGCGCCGTCGACACGCTGCCGATCTGGAATCGACCGGCGCCATTCGCAACGGAGGCACTGGCTCCGTCCAGCGTCTGGGCTGAACTCAGGCACTTCTCCACGGTGGTCGCCTGCGTGGGGTTGGTGACGAGCTGCCCCGGCCCCGCGTCAATTCCCAACTCGGGCCAGGTCACGACGCTCGTTGCCGGGTAGCCGTGGAGCAGCGCGAAGAGCAGGTCTCCCTGCTGCCAGCGCTCCAACTGTCCGCTCACGCTGTTGCGCCAGCCCGTTGCGATGGAGCGAAGCCGGGCCGGTCCCAGGGAGACGCCGCTGCTTCGCTGCGTCGTGTAGCCACTGTGACTGGCACCGGCGCGGGCGCCCATGCAGTCAGAATACGCGAGCCAGGCCTGCATCTCGCGGAACATCGTGGGATCGAATCCGCGGACGAGCGCCTCCAACTCCCCACCGCGCTGGCGCGCCACGGCGCCGGCACCGTCGACACGGGCCGCTCGCACGATGATGGGCACACTGGGGCGGGCCTCAGGGAAGGGGTCGTCAATGTCCAGCAGTTCCGTCGTGTCCTCCGCGCTCAGACGCGTTCCCAGCAGCAAGGGCCGCTGCTCCGGGTGGCAGTGCCCTCGCACGTCTCTCACCGCCACGGCCGTCTCACCACCGCCCTCGGCGACCTCCACCAGCACGACCGTCATGGGATCGAAGAGCAGCGTCGCGGCGTCGAAGTCGAGGTCGTCGAGCGCCACGCACATGCCGTTGCCATTGAAGATGTGCAGTACGCCCGCGCCAAACAGCGTCTCGAGCCGATCGTCTCCGAGCACGCCGGTGGTGCGCAGGTCCGCCAGCATGGTGGCCGGCAGGCCGCTGCGCCACGTGATGCGCTCGAGCGTGAGGGGCACCTCGTTCTGGGATGGGTTCGTCGCCGGATCCAGGACCCACGAAAGCGGACCAAACCCTGGAATCGTCGGGCGCGGCGCGACACCCTGCGGTGCCGCCGCGTTCCCGAATGAGGTCGCTGCAGCGGATCGCACGGCCGCGGCTCCGGCGGTAGGAGGCGCTCCCGGAACCGGCGCAGGCGCTCGGTTGAATTCCGCGGGCCCGCTGTCGCGAGGGGGCAAGGCTCGATCGCAGCAGAGGCACGGTACGAGGTCCTTGGGCAGCGCCGCGCACCCGAGACTGATCACGTAGCCACCGACGCCGACCGCGTCGAGGTCCACGACATGGGCGTTCGTGACACCACCGACGAAGACCAGCGCGTCGGAGCGACAGAGGCCGACCCACACGCGATCGCAACGAAAGCGCACGTCGATGCCGGCTCGCATGAGCAGCAGGTGCTTGGCCATTCGCCAGCGCCCCTGGGAGTCCCGCAGGGCACCGCCTGGAAATCCAACGATTGCCAGATCAGACAGACCCGCGTGCGCCAGCGTCGGGAACTGGATTGCGCCGACCTTCCGCCAATCGGTCGTGATCACCGCCTCGCAGCCCTCGAGATAGGCCGAGGTCGTCGGCGGTGCATACACGAGAAAGGTCGCTCCGGGGCCATCGCCGATGAGGCCGACCCGACCGGACCAGCAGAGGGACCGAAGGGGATAGACACCCGCGGGAAACCAAAGCACTGCAAAGTAGGTGTCCTTCACGAGCTTTCCGTTCACGACGGCCATGGACTTGGTCTGAATCCAGTCGAGCGCGGCCTGAACGTACGCGGTCAGGTCCGCCGTGCAGGTCCCCCGCCGGATCGCGTCGTGGTACTTCAGCGGGATGAAGCGCAGTACGCTCAGGTAGTGCGTGTAGGGCGGCGGATTGACGTCCTCGGGTGGAACCTGTGCGATCGCGTCGTTGCCGAGCTGGGATTCGGATTGGAGTTGATGCGACTTGAACATGGTGGAAGGTCCTCCCTGTGCGGATACGTCACTCCAGGACGAAAAGGGGTATTCCTGGCGTGCCCGCACATCGAAGCTCATGGACCTGGCCATCCAACTCGACTGCGTACAGACCAGCATGATACTTGTAGCTGCCAGACTCGAGAATTGAGCCACCGGTCACAACGATGACGCGACCGTCGCTGGTTGCACTGATGTCTTGAATCTGTCTGTACTCCGTACCGAACCAGGGCGAGGTGCTCAGCAAGTCGAGTGACTTGGAGAGTACGAAGAACCGACTTCGACTCTCAGTGTCGCCCCCGTTTGGCCAGTTGAAGAGCACTCGTGTCGCGACGTAGACCCGTTCGTCACGGCCCGTCCGAATGATCACGATGCTTTCATCCGGCTCGAGAGGCAACGTAGTCACGGCCAAACTCTCCCCGCCCTGGCCAGTTGAACGAACGACGGCAGCCCCGGTGGGCTTGAGCTGACCTCGCCGCTGCGTCGCAGAATACGCCGGCCACTTCCCGACAGAGGCAGGCCCTATCCGAACGTCCTGCCTGCGGTCGACGCCGTCCAGTTCGGGCGGCAATTCCACTTCCAGATATCGCACGACACCCGTCAACGTGCTCAGTGCGAGGAGTCGTAACGCGTCGTCCAAACAGACATACTCCCAACCTATCAGAGTTGTCGTATCCCACGGCAAACCACTGAGCAGGCCGACGACTCCCCAGACTTCGGTCGACCCATCCGTTGGTCGCTCAAACACGAGGTAGTTGTCTGTAGCAGTCACGAATAGGCCATCGCTCGCTCTCATCGTATCGTGACGCTGTCTGGTTCCGCTCACCACCTGCCTTGAAGCGTCCTGCATTAGGTAGTTGACCGCGACTCCCTCGTTCGAAGCGTCGAACAAGAGTGATGACGGCAGACCTGAAGCGGCCGCTCCGATGCCGACAACGGAAATGAAAGCCATCGGAAGCAAGACTCCTCCTGCCGACGGTTGGTTTCGCCTCGACCAACTCGTGGGTTGCGCTGTGTTGCGACAGGGGCCATTCGCACACCCGTCGCCGGCGTGAGTCGGGACCGCGAGGTGAGGCTCAGCCTAGAGCAAAAATCTGGGAAAAACAGTAGACGCCACCAGCAGAGCGTGGCTGGCACGTCCACACCTGTCCTGGCGGCATCGCTTCGGCCGTGTCCTTGCTACCGAACGCCTCCTGGAGGATCTGAAACGTGGCGACTGGACCCGATGCACCCGGTTGAGCGTCAATTCCCAGAACCCTCGCCGGCATTGAGCCGACACCCGGCGAAGACATGCTCGTGGCTAGCCCCGGGAACAGCCAACTTGGAAACTGTCCGGAGACGTCGGCCGCCGTAGCCCGCAGAAGCAGCGGCTTCTCCTTGAAGTTCACAGGGAGCTTGGCGACGACTGCATCTGAATACGTCGGATTGTCCACAATCTTGTCCCACTGAAGGAGTTCAAGAATGGGCGGATTTTCCCACGGCCACAGGAGCCCGTTGTTGCGCGGCAGGCGCGGATCGCTCGACGACCACGTCGCGGCGTCGGGATCAACGACGAACCGGAGCCAGTCGTTGGAACCACCAGGGCCCACATCCTTCCGCAGCAGAAGGTCGCCGTGTCGAACCATCAGCGGTGCCTTGCCCACATCGCCCTGCTTGAAGAAGCCGATGGACTGCCCCTGAATCGACCACCGATTCGACTGCAAGCCGCCAGCGAGCACGAGTCCGGTCGCATCTCCGGAGACGTCGTGCTCCGAGATGAGCTCGGTGACCGCAGAGTCGCCTGGGACGGGAACGAAGGTTGGATCATGATACAAATTACCGAGACCCTCGATGTTCACGTTCAGCGCGTGCAGCGCCAACGTCGCCGACGGGCCGCGCACGAGACAGACGTGATCGTGCGGATGCGTCTTGCCGTGGAGGTGCTGAATTGACACCTGAAGCGCTCCGACGGACGCGTCGTAGGCGATCCATCCATCGTCCGAGGTATGAATCGTCGAGCCCTCGAAGCGACCGTGCGTGAGCCGAATCTCCAGCTCCTTGAGATCCGAGACTCGGATGAGTCCATTGCCGAAGACCGGGCCCGACGCCCCGAACGCAGGGACGGTGTTGAACTCCGCCAACGCCTGGGCCACGGCCTTGGGCGCGTCCTTGACGAGCCCCGCGTCGCTCGTGTAGTCGACGTACTCGATAGCGATCTCCGGGCACAGGCTCGCCAGCGGCGCGGCCGCCGCGGGGTGCGAGGCCATCCCTGGCGGAATGATGGCAACCGAGGGTCCGGGCGCGATGGGCGACGTGCCCGGCAACCCGAAGCGAAAGCTCGAGCCCGTCTCTCGACCAAGGTTGACGTCCACTCGTTGTGCGGATGCGGCGGGCCGATTCGAGATCGCAAACGCGTGGCCCCCGACGCTCTCGACGACGACCACGCTCCCGGCGAGACGGCCGACTCCCTGCGTGAAGACCACTCCGTCACCCGCGGTTCCGTGGAGGCGCACCTCGTCGAGCCGCAGGTTGGGTCCGGTCGCCGAGACCCGTAGCAGGTGTCGGCGCAAGCCGAGGCGCGACGCCATATCGAGTCCGGACAGGGTCAGCCGCCGGAGTGTGGCTGGACCCGTGGGGAAGCCGGACGGCGCTTGGCCCAGCTCAATGAGCGACTCGGGTCGATCGATGAGGCCTTCCAGGTCGTCGTAAATGGCCGAGAGGATGGTCGCGCCCATGGCCTCGCCCTCCAGGATGACCTGTCCGGACCACCGCAGGGGTCCACGCACCGGTAAGAGGCCGGCGGGCAGCGAGAGGATTGGCGCCGGCGGACGTGGCACCGAGGCCGAGGGAAACGAGGGAACACCCGAGGCTCCGGCCAGGGCGATGCTCTCGAGATCGTCGATCGCCGCCTGGAGCCACGTCGTCACGTCCAGCACGCTGCCGTCGGCGCCCTGTGCTTCGTAGCCCAGAATGCGGTTCCACTGGGATCGGGGGACCCAGCGAAGAAAGCCGTGGGCCCTCCCGGCACGAAGATCGGCGGGCTCTGTGAAGACGTTCGGCGCACCGTCGGACGACTCGCCCAAGGGCTCGGTCTCGACGTCGTTGGGTTTGTCACAGCTCACAGACACCTCCGATTTTGTGGCGCGTCATGGTCACGACTCCTTGGAGTGCTGCCAGTGCGGTCGAACCGCCGACAGGCTAACGGGAGAGGCCGGCATGGTCGCCGCAGTGGCGAGCGGCCTGAGATGGACGCGTCCCCGGCTCGCTTGAACGCGGGTCACGACGACCTGCTGGCGGCCGCCTCGGAGCCCAGTCGACATCAGCGTGACTACGCGTCCGACGGGCAGGTTCTCAAACCAGGACTGACCGCCGACGTTCGATTTGGCGACGTCGATCGCCAGCTCCCAACTGGCGACGCCAGCCGAGATGAGGGCACCAACGATTGGGGACGGCACGGAGGCGCCGAGGAAGCCGTTGTGCGCCGCACTCGAAGACGACTCGGGGCCAACTGACGCCGCGATGCGGGCCGGCGACTCTCCCGGAGCGACGCGGTCGCCGAGAAAGATGACGTCGCCGTGGCGCACCATGCGCAGGCCCTGGTCGAGGTTCTGCTCCCGCGCTGCCGTCATGACGCGCGTCCCCCCGAGAACCACGGCACCGACGGCGGGGTGCGCTCCGGTATCGACGTAGGTCGGCGTGGTCGCTGGCACGCCCCTGGAGGCGGCGAGCGTCGGGACGTCGACGTGCGAGAAGCTGCCGGCCGCCGACAGCCGCGCGTTCTCCGCGATGATGCGAACCGCATCGGTTGTCGAGCGCACCCAGGCGAGGCCCTGGGCCTGAATGATGGACGCGTCAGGCAGGCTCTCGATCGCGGTCACGTCGGTGAGCGTGACGGTCGCGGCGCTTCCGTCGCTGTTGTCGACTGCGACCATCGCTGGCGGGCCACGCAGCTTGGCGGTCGACGTCGCGGCCCCTTCGACTCCGGGTACGAGGAGCGTCTTGACCTCGACTCGCCCCTGACCGACGAACACCGCCGCGCGCTTCGGACCCACGAGGCCGACAATCGCCCGGCCGAAGACCGGGCGCGTGGACGGGTCAGCGACGGTATCGAGCCCCTCGCGCTTGGCGACCTCGGCCAGCATCAATGTTCTCTCAGCCACCTCGAGCGTCACATTGGTATCCGATGTGAAGCGCCGCAGGGACAGTACCGTGTTGGGCTCGGTGGGCACAGAGTAGATGACGTGCCCGCCAATCCCGTCCGTTCGAATTCGGTCGGCAATGAAGTGGCGCACGCCCTTGTCCACACGGACGGCATGTCGGGGCACGCTGGCGAAACCGCAATCGAGCAGGAGGAATCGCGAGACGGGAATCTCGATGTGGATGAGGTCGCGTACCCACGGGAGCCGAGCGACGGATCCCTCCATCGGCAGGCGCGCCGAGCCCGCGAGGTCGAGGCGGCGAAGGCTGAGCGTGGTCGGTGAGTGCGAGGGAGGCGGACCCAGCGCCGCGCTCCAGCGCACATTGAACAGCGCGCGATCGACGACGGGTGCCGGTAGGAAGGCCGGGTCGCCGTTGGCCCCGACAGTCTTGGTGAACAGCGCGGCAAAGAAGAGGCGCGTCGTTGCGGCGTGCTCGCCCTCGAGCGAGACGCGCGGATCCCACTCGACGCTATCGGCGGGATAGAGCCCCGCCGGGAAGTAGAGCACGGGACCTTGTGTGGAGAGACCCAACATCGCTGCGTTGGTTGCCGCGTGCAGGGCCGCAAGATCAGCCATTGCGTTGGCGATGCCGATCGAGATGGCGGCGCTGACCTCGGGACGGATGAGGGTCTTCACGTCACGCCGGCGAATGGCGCCGTGGTACTGGGCTGGAATCCAGCAGAGCACGTTGAATCGGAACCGGCGGTTGGTCAGCCCCGAGACAAACGCGCCGAGGCTGAAGTCGCCAACCTCGGCTTCCGTGTGCTTTGCCTGCGAATAGACGAGCATCGGTCGGCCCTCACCGCTCTCCAGGCTTCGTCACAGGACGATGGCCGTAACCACGAAGTCCACGTACCAGTTCGCGCTGCCGGCCACCGTGAGGTCGATGACGGGCAGGATGTAGGACCCCAGGAACTCGCCGCCGTCCCCGTCTGCCTCGTCCGTGCCCGACTTCCGGAATGCGCTCGAGTACTCGCCGATCATCCAATGAGAGATCTTGTTGACATCGGTTGACGCCAACGTCCAGCCCAGAACGTTCGCGCCGCTTCGCACTAGCCATCGGGCGTGTCCGGTCGTGTTGAGCGTCGCGCTGGTGAGACCGAAGTTCTGAGGAATGAGGCATGAAGCAAAGGCCAGCTTGAACGTATTGGCGCCGATGCTGAGGTCCCGAATCTCGACATCGGCGACGAAGATCCGGCCGCCGGCGACTGGGATGAGTCCATCGGGCATCGTGGGGTAGTACACCCCAGTTGTCGCCGGCCCCCCCGATACGGTAGACGTTTCTAATCTGCTGCGCCATCGAATCCTCCAGGCGCCGGCAATCGTGTTGACGCCGGCAATCGTGTTGACGCCGGCGCCGTTGTATTGAGCCATTCGTGTACTCAGGCGTCGGCCCAGGGTCAAGTCGATTTTTAAATATTTCATCGTAAATGTTGTCAACAAGCACGATGGACTGCCCTGGGCTGTAGGCCACGCTTCGGTCGCGGGACGACCTCCGGTTCTGCCCCTACGACGTGGCGCGCGATCGAAAGCCGATGATTTCCGTCGTGCGCGCGTCATTCGCGGCCGTTCGATGCCAGCAACAACGGCTTCTTGGCCGCGAGACTCGGTCGATGCCCGTGCTCTTGACGCGCGATTCGGGGCGCGCCAGGGTGCGCCGCGATGCAGCCGCTGTCGCACGCCAAACACAAGCTCCTTCGGGCGTTGTTGACGCGCAAAGGACGCGCGGAGCACGGTCGCTTTGTGGGCGAGGGCCCCCGCCTTGTCGCCGAGGGCGTGCGCCACGGCGTCCTGCCCGAGGTGCTGGTCGTGTGCGTGGATCGCGTCCCGCCAGGACAGCGCGCCGAGGTGCTCGCGCTCGCGGGCCGCCTGGAGACGGTGGGCGTGGCCGTCGCTGCCGCGGAGCCCTCGGCGTTTATCGATCTCTCGGACACCGAGAGCGGCCAGGGGGTGCTGGCGAGCTATCGCATCCCGGCACCGCGCCTCGAGCTGCTGACCGCACCCGGGCCCTGCACGTTCGCCGTGCTCGACGGCCTCCAGGATCCCGGCAACGCAGGCACGGCGTGGCGCGCCGCCGCCGCGTTTGGCGCTACCGCCCTGCTCGTCACGCCCGGGACGGTGGACCCGTTCAACCCCAAGGTCGTGCGGGCATCGATGGGCGCAGTGTTCACGGTGCCGGTGCTGGCCATCCCGGGGCCAGAGTCCCTCCCGCTCGACGTGTCGGTCTACGTCTTGCGGCGCGGCGGCGCGCCCGTGTTTGGAGCGCGCTTCTCCGACCGCACGGCGATGGTCGTCGGCGGCGAAGCGCGGGGCCCCGGCTCGGGCTGGGGCGACGCAACGATCGCCATCCCGCAGACGGACGCGGTCGAGAGCCTCAACGCGGGGGTCGCGCTCTCAATCGCGCTCGCGGCGCGCTTCGGACTCGCGCGATGACCGGGGCGGCCTTCGCTCCGCCGCTGCTCTATTCGCGCTGCTGGGAGGACGATGCCGTCCTACGACGGGGTCTTGAGGTCACACCGGGCGAGCGCGTCCTCTCGATCGCCTCCGCCGGCGACAACACCTTGGCGCTGCTGCTCGACGACCCGGGCGAGGTCATCGCCGTCGATCGCAACGCCACCCAGCTGGCGCTCGTCGAGCTCAAGATGATTGCGCTGCGCGAGCTGGTTCTGCCCGATTGTCGCCGCTTCCTGGGCGCGGAGGTCGCGACGGGTGAGTGGCGCCGCAGAACGTACGCGCGGCTGCGACCGTCGCTGTCCGAACGCGCGCGAGGTGCCTTTGACCGCCGCGTGGCCACGCTCGAGCGCGGCGTCCTGGGCGCGGGCAAATTGGAGCGCTACCTCACTTTGTTTCGGCGCGCAGTGCTGCCGCTCGTGCAAACCCCCGGCACCGTGCGCGCCATGCTCACCGCACCGGATCTTGCGACGCAGCAGGAGCTTTGGGACAGGCGTTGGGACAACGCGCGGTGGCGCGCCCTCTTTCGCGTCTTCTTTGGCCGCGCGCTCATGAGCCGGCTAGGCCGAGACCCCGCCTTCTTCGCGCAGATTGGCGAGGCGGACGTGGCCGAGAGCCTCCTCGGTCGCTCGCGGCGCGCGTTCACGACGCTCTCGGTGGGGGAAAACCCGTGGCTCGTGTGGATCCTGACGGGCCGCACGCTGCCGCCGACCTACCTCAGTGACGCGTTTGCGCCCCTGATTCGGAGCCGCCTCGACCGGGTGACCCTGCTGGAGTCCGACCTCGACACGGTGACTGGTGGCCCGTTCGACGCGTTCAACCTCTCGGACTGCCTGGAGTACCTGACAGCCGATGCCTCCGACGCGCTGCTTCGGCGCCTCTGCGATCTGGCGCGCCCGGGAGCGCGGATGCTGTACTGGAACCTGCTGGTCCCGCGTGACGGCGGTCGATTGAGAGACCGCCTCGACCCGCTGGACACTTCGGACCTACACGCCGCCGATCGCGTGTTCTTCTACGACCGCGTCGTTCTCGAACGCGCCGCGCCAGTACCCACGAAGACGCGTTGATCCTTGCAATTTCGATCTCAAAGATCGAAAATCCAAGGATGTTTGCCCGATTGGCCTCAGAACGCCTCCGTGCGCTGGCAGAGCAGTTCCCGGCGGTCACCATCGTCGGCCCACGTCAAGTCGGAAAGACGACCCTCGCAAGGGCCACCTTCCCTTCGCACGCGTATGTGGACTTAGAGTCCCCGGTCACCCGGGAGCTGTTTCACGACGACCCACGCTTCCACCTGGAGCTGCGTTCGTCACAGGGCATCGTGCTCGACGAGGCGCAGTCCGTGCCAGCGCTCTTCCCTGCGCTGCGCGGTCTGATCGATGGCGACCGCACTGCCGCCGGCCGGTTCATTCTCTTGGGCTCGGCGCAACCTTCGCTCGTGCGTCAGGTGAGCGAGTCGCTGGCGGGGCGGGTCGCCGTGCTCGAGCTGGACCCGCTCACACCGCGCGAGGCCTCGACCGGGGAAGCACCGGTCGATTGGCGCGACCTCTGGCTCCGAGGTGGATTCCCGGACGCGCTGAGGCAGCCGTTTCGCGAGTGGCACGAGCAGTACCTGCGCACGTACGTCGAGCGCGACCTCGGACTCCTCGGGATCGAGCCTGATCCGATCTTCGCGCGCCGGCTGCTCACCATGCTCGCGCACCAACAGGGCGGCCTCCTCAACCTCAGTGACCTCGCTCGCGCGCTCGGCGTCTCCGTGACGAAGGTCGGTCGCTGGCTCGATATCTTTGAATCCACGTTCCTCATTCGCCGTTTAACGCCGTACTTTCGCCATGTCGGCAAGCGACTGACGAAGGCGCCAAAGGTCTACTTGCGGGACACAGGGCTCCTCCATCATCTCTTGAACATCAGCGAGTCGTCGACGCTCCATGATCATCCGATTCGCGGCGCCAGCTTCGAGACGCTGGTCATTGAGGACCTGATTCGCCGAGAGCGGCTCATTCGTCCATTCACCCAGGCGTTCTTCTGGCGAACGCACGCAGGCGCCGAGATCGATCTCCTGCTGGAGCGGGGTGACCACCGCGTCGCCGTAGAGATCAAGGCGGGCCACGGCACGTCGCACGCTGCGCGGCGCCTCGCGGACGCGGCCCGCGATGCGGATGCAGGCACGGCCTGGGTCGTCGATCAGGGCGAAGCGCCGGAGTCTCTGAGCGCGTCCGTGTCGCGCAGGGGCTTTGGTCAGTCGCATGACTGGCTGCCTGATGTTGGAGGCGTCGAACGCGCTAGCCCGGATAATTCACGAAAGGTACTTTTGGTGAGAGGCGTTTCGGGGTAAAGTGCTTGTGTTGAAAGAAAAATCCCAGCACTTGGAGCCCCGGAACGCCGATGACAGCCTGTATCCCACAGCTTGGCTTTGATTTCC
>SXOX01000136.1 GCA_005776585.1 Pseudomonadota bacterium
CACTGTAGTGGCTGGCACGCGCTCCGGTCAACGCGTCGTGCTCACCGCCGTGAGGTTCAGGGCGATGACGACCTCCTCGGCGACCTTGCTCCCCACGAGCTTCGGCGCGCTGATGCCGAAGTCGCCGAGCTTCACCTTGAACTCGGTCTGCACGCGCAGGACGTCGCCGTCGAGCTTGAAGCGCGCGAGATCCTCGGTCCACGGCCGATAGGACGCCGTGACCTCGGCCGTGAGTGCCTTCGTCGTGCCCTTGATGGTCAGCTCGCCCTCCACCGTCGCCGTCACCTTGCGGCCCGGCCACAGTTGGGCGTTCCCCCCGCCGGGCAGCGTGAGCTTCGTGAGCTTGAACGACGCCTTCGGGTGCTTCTCCGTGTCGAGCCAGTTCTCGCCGCGCAGGTGCTCGTCGCGCAGTTCGACCCCGGTCTTGATGCTCGCCAGGTCGACCTCGACGGTGCCGCTGCTCCCAGCGCTCAGATTGCCGAGATCGAGGTGGAGCGTGCCCGAGGCGTCGGTCGTCGTGCCGACGATCGTCTCGAGCGGCGCCTCGGAGGTGAACGACACGCGGCTCATGCCCGTGGACTTGATGGCGAAGTCGAGCACCTTGGGCTTCCAGTCCGCTGGCGCGCCAGCCTCGGCCTTGGGCGCTGTCGCCGTCGCTGCCGCTGCCTCGGGCTTGGGCGCTGCCGCTGCCTCGGGCTTGGGCGCTGCCGCCGCGGCGCACGGCGGACACACGGCCGGACCGCTCGTGTCGAGCGCCGCGTCGAGCTCATCGAGCTTCTTCGCCGACTGCTTGTTGGCCTCCAAGAACGCCTTGTCCTCGGTGAACCAGCGCTGGTGCACGAAGAAACCCGCGCCACCGCCGAGAGCGCCCGCAACCACCGCGACCAGGATCAGCTTGCCCATGAGGAACCACCTTTCTCGCCAGGGCCCTACGTCGAGGACCCGCGAAGGGTTACGGCCCGCGATAGCGCGGGAACCGCAGCACGAAGCATGTCCCGCCGACGTCGGTCGCAGGGCTCGTGAGGCTCACGCTCCCCTTGTGGCCGGTCACGACGCGCCAGACGATCGTGAGGCCAAGCCCCGTGCCCTTGCCGACCGCCTTGGTCGTGAAGAACGGCGAGAAGACGCGCGCCTGGACGTCCTTCGGGATGCCCGTGCCGTTGTCTGTGACGATGAGCTCGATCGTGTCGTCCAGAATACGCCCGACCAGCTCGAGCCGTGGCGTCCGGTCGTCGGGCGTGGCGTCGATCGCGTTCTCGACGAGGTTCGTGATGACCTGATGAATCTCCTCGGGCGTACACAGGATCTCGCCGACGCCGTCGAGGTCGAGCGCGACGTCGACCGCGCGGTCCTTGACCGAGAGCACGAGCCCCAGCACGTGCCGCACCGCGGAGAACAGGTCATACGGCTGGCGCGCGTGCTCGAAGCCCTCGCGGCTGTAGAGGCGCATCAGGTCGACGGTCGCGCCGATGCGGCGGATACCGATCTCGGCGGCACCGAACATCTTGGTCATGCGCGCGCCGAGCTTCTCGAGGCGCGCCTCGGCGCTCGCGTCCTGGCCCCCGGCCTTGCACAGCGTGACGACCTCGGTCGAGTCCTCCTCGATACGCGCGATCGCGTTCTTCACGACATTCAGCGGGTTGTTGATCTCATGGGCGAGGCCGCCGGCGAGCGTCTCGAGCGAGCTCATCTTGCCGCTCATCACCAGATCCGCCTGGTTGGCCTGCGTCTCGAGCAGCGCGCGCACGGTCGTGAGCAGCTCCTTGGGCGCGAAGGGCTTGGCGAGGTAGGCGTTGACGCCAGACTCGAGGCCCGCGACGCGGTCTTCCAGGTCCCCGCGCGCGGTGAGCCTGCTGATGGGCAGGTGCTTGGTTCCGACGTCGCTCCTCAGGCGACGCACGAGCTCGAAGCCATCGATGCCCGGCATCATCAGGTCGGTGATGATGAGGCTCGGCTTCTCGCGCTTGGCCAGGTCCCAGCCTTTGAGGCCGTCGGTGGCCGCCACGATGCGGAACTCGTGGTGCAGAGTCTGCTGCACATATCGGATGATGTCGGGATTGTCCTCGACGATGAGCACCGTATGTGCTCGGAGCTGCTCATCGACGTCGCGGTCGTGCAGCCGCCGCTCGGTGACCTCACTGATGGCCGCGAGCCGGAAGTCCTCGGACTTCGCGATGGCTACGACCCAGTCCTCCATCGTGACGTCCTCGGTGCGCTTGGCCCCCACGGCGCCCGCAGCGCTGGTACTCGTCGCAGGCCCGGCGTCGCGCTTGCCACGGTTGCGGCGGTCGAGGACCTTTGGGTCGAAGTGATCGCGATCCTTGATGAGCTGCACGGTGAAGGCCGCGCCCGCGCCGACCGCGCTCTCGGCCCAGATACGCCCGCCGTGGAGGTCCACGAGCTCGCGCGCGAGTGCGAGGCCGATGCCCGTGCCGCCGTACTGGCGCGTGTGCCCCATGTCGACCTGGTAGAAGCGCTGGAAGATGCGGTCGGCCTCCTTCGGATCGAAGCCGGGGCCGTTGTCCTTGACCACGATCTGCACCGAGTCGCCCAGATCGTGCAGCGTGACGGTAATCTTGCCTCCATCGGGCGTGAACTTGATGGCGTTGGACAGCAGGTTCACGAACACGCGCTCGAGCCGCTCGCTGTCGCAGTGGACGAGCGCGCGCCCGTCCTTGACTCCCATGACCGCGAACGTGAGCGCGATCTGCTTGCGCGTGGCGAGCGGCTCGACCTGGGACACGAGGCTCTTGAGGTAGGCCACGAGGTCGTGCTCGGCCACCTGGAGCCGAATGCGCGACTCCTGGAGCTTGGTCAGGTCGAGCAGGTCGCCAATCAGGCGGAGTAGTTTGGTGCCGTTCTTCAGCATGCCCATGAGCGTCGCGCGGTGCGTGGCCGTGAGCGTGCCGACCTCGCCGTCGAGCAGGAGCTGAATCGGCGAGATGATGAGCGTGAGCGGCGTCTTGAGCTCGTGGGTGATGTTGGCGAAGAACTGCGACTTGAACTTGTCGAGCTGCTTGAGCTGGTCGTGGGCGCGCTCGAGCGAGCCCTTCGTGCGCTCGAGGGACAGGTTGGCGATCGTCTGGTCGCGAAACGATCGATACGAGAAGACCTGTCCCACGGCCGCGAGGATGGCCGTCGCGAAGATGAAGAGCGTGTTGTTGAGCGCGCCCGAGACCCCTTGCACCAGGCAGAGCACGCCCCAGACCCCGATGAGGCTGGCGTAGACGGCGATGGTGCCCCGCAGCGGATAGAGGAACAGCAGCCCGGAGCCCAGGATGACGAGGTTGATGCCCGCGTAGTACGGCGAGCTCGGTCCGTCGAGCACCGCGACCATGGCCATGATGCTGCCGGCAAGCAGATACGTCGTGTACGCCGCGAGCCAGTAGTGCCACCGCAGCGCGAACGGCGTGCGCACGACGAGCACCATCACGCCGCTCATGACTACGACTACGAGCCGGATGGCGCCGAGCTCAAAGAACATCTCGCGTGGCGCAGAGACGTAGTCGAGCAGCCAGAACAGCGGGTAGAGCACCATGGCCAGAATCGAGATGATGCGCAGCCCGCTGAGGTTGCGCGCAGCGAGCCAGTCCTCCCAATGACGCTCGAACTCGACGTCAGAGGAGGTCAGAATGGAGGGCAGGCGCTTCACGCCGCGGAGCCTAGGCCCAGTGTCGGCGTTGCGGTAGTTTTACGCTGAAAGCTACGCCTTGCGCAGCACCAGGAACAGGTTGACCCCGGTCTTCTCCATCGAGACGTCGACCTTGGCGCCGGGACCGAGGCCCGCGGCGAGCTCGGCGAGCTCTTGGGGGGTGCGCAGCACGAGGTACCACTCGTAGAGGTGCTCCATGCACCACTTGCTCGGGTTGGTCGTGGCGAAGTTGCCGACGAGGCAGATGCCGCCCGGCGCGAGATGGTCGAAGAACCAGCGGACGAGCTGCGTGCCGAGCTTCTGGTTCAGATAGTCGAACAGCCCAGCGGCGAAGATGGCGTCGAAGGGCGCGTGCTGTGTGAGCGCGGTCTGGCCGTGGAGCAAGGAGCGAATCGCGTCCTGGATGTAGGTGATCTTCACGTTCTGGAGGCGCCGGCGCTTGATGACCTGCGCGATGCTCGACTGCGCAAAGCCGAGGGCGCGCGCGTCCTGGTCGAACAGCACGATCTCGACCTGCGGGCCGTCGATAGGGTGGTTCTGTACGAAGTCGAGCGTCTCTTGTGCCGGCCCTGCGGCGATGGACGCGAAGCGCAGCGGCCGACCAATCGCGTGGTTCTGGTCGACAAACCGGCGGAGCTGATCCCGCACATACTCCTTGCGTGAGCGGACCGCCTCGCCGCCGTCCAGGAACGTCGTCGCGCGATGGACGGCCTTGGCGTAGAGTGTCTGGCCCTCGAAGCGGCGGCTGTAGAGGTAGTTCATCACGACGTAGTCGCCCGCGTAGCCGAGCGGCTTCTGGAACATCCGCGCGACGAGCGGCGCCTCCAGCACCTGATCGTGGAGGAGTGCGCGCGAATACGCCTTGAGACCGTCGGCGCAGGCCGGATCGATCTCGCGGTAGCGGCGGTCGATGCGGCGGAACCAGTCGACGACCTTGGTGCAGAAGTCCTGGTCGAGCATCGCGATGAGCTGCTGCTTGGCGGGCGAGTCGTCGTCTCCGTGGACGTCCTCCCACGGGAGCTGCTGCTCGAGCCGCTGGAGCTCGGCCTTGGCTGAACGCAGAAACAGCGACAGCTCGGCGACGAGCGCCTTGAACTCGTGGTGGCCGGGTACGGTCCACGACTTCATGAGCTGCGACATGGCCGCCGCCGAGGACTCGTGGGCCTTGCGGACGTCCTTCAGCCGCAGCATCTCGTCGATGTTCAGCACATCGTCGAGGAACGTGGCTCCGATGACGTGCATTTCGTCGACGTCGCGGAGCGAGATGACCGCGGCCTCGCCGTCGTAGGCCGTAAAGCCGTCGATGGTGATGATGACGCGCCCGAGCGAGAGGCCCGGCTCGGCGATGTCTCCCTCGGCGCGCTCGAAAGCGAAGCCGGTGAGCGAGAGGTCGTGCAGCGGGCGCTCCTCGGGGGCGCGCCCTTCCGGGTGGAGCAGGACCCGCACGCTACCGAGATCGTCGGGCTTGTAGCGGTCGGCCCGAAATCGGGACGCAGCGCCAGACTTGCCCTGCATCTTCGCGTAGTCGGAGACCTTCGCGGACAAGGCAGCGATCGCGTCACTCGTGACCGGGCGCGGCGCCGCGCCGTCGTCGTTGCGCTTCGAGTCGTCGTCCATCGCCATGCCACGCCTCCTGGGTCCGAGCTTGCGCTCGCGATCAGCCCCTGTGGGAAGCTAGCACGGGATCGTGGGGATACGCACGAAAACAGTTGTTCCGTGTCCGGGGGACGAGGTCATTGTCACAATTCCGCCATGCTGTTCGACGATGGTGCGGCTCATGACGAGGCCCATGCCCATGCCGTCCTCGCCCTTGGTGCTGAAGAACGGGTCGAAGAGCCGGCTCTGCGTCGCGGCGCTCATGCCCTCGCCGTCGTCCTTGACCGCGATCTCGACCCAGTCTGCGTCCACGTCGCGCGTCGAGACCTCGATCGTCCCGTGCGACGTGGTGGCCTGGACTGCGTTCCGGATGAGGTTGACGAGGACCTGGAGCAGCCGGTGACGATCGACGCGCACGACCGCCTGCGAGTCGAGCCGCGTCAGCAGAGTGCGCTCGCGGGCCATCGGGTCGAAGCGCTGAAAGCCGACGGCGCGCGCCACCAGCAGATCGATGCGCTCGCGGAAGAAGTGGAATCCAGTGGCGCGGTTGTCGGCGTAGGCGCGCAGCTCGTCGAGGAGCCGCTCGACCAGCTCGATGCCGTCGAAGGCCTGGTCCAGCACGGACGCCAGCTCGGGGTCCGGTGTCCTTCCTCCCGTCACCTCGCGAAAGGCCAGCAGCTCCTGGAGGTCCGGCCGCGCGGCCGAGATGAGCCCACCCGCGATGCGCCCGACCGTCGAGAGGCGCTCGGAGCGCAGCAGGTGCTCACGCGTCGCCTCCACATCGCTGAGCGCGGCCTCCAGCTGATGCGTCTCGTGCTCGAGATCGACCGCAGCTTGAGTCAGCGCGAGGCCGGCGAGCGTGGCATCCCAGCTCTTGCGAATGGCGTCGACGACGGCGGCAGGACCCGCGATCTCGGGGACGACGCGCGCGACGTGCCAGACGTTGATGGCGTCGAGCAACACGTCCTTGGTGCTCGTGCCGGCGTAGAGCACCGGCCGACCGGGCAGCGCGTGCGCGTTGAGCGCGAGCAGCTCGGCTCGTGCGGGACCTACGAGATCCGCTGGCGTGAGGACCACCACGGCCGGCCCGGCGAGCGCGACGGGCTCCGAGCCGAGCACCTCGACGATCGTCGCCTCGGAGAGCGCGCTCCGAGCCGCGTCGTCCAGCGCCTTGGTCGCTCCGGGGGCGAGCCAGACCTCGAGCGTCGCGCGATGGCTCTTGACGCTCATCGCATGCCTCCCTCGGGGAGGTTCTGCCCGTCGATGACGATGCGGACGGCCGTGCCTTGACCTGCGGCGCTGTCGATCTCGATGCGGCCGTTGTGGGCCTGCACGACGAGCAGTGCGACCGGCAGGCCCAGCCCGAGCCCCGGCGGCTCGAAGGCGCTGAAGAACGGTGTCTGCGCTTGGGCGAGCACGTCCGCGGTCATGCCGGCGCCGACGTCGCGAACCTCGAGCGCTATCTGCGAACGACCAAAGCGTCGCACGGCGATCTCGACGCGCGGCTCCCCGGTGACCGACCGGCTGTCCATCGCCAGGAGCGCGTTGCGCACAATCGCCATGAAGGCCTGGCGCAGCCGCGACGGGTCGCCTCGCACGAGCCGCGCATCCGGCGCGACCTGGATGACGACCTGCGGGTGATTCCACGCCGGATCGAGCCGCATGAGCCCGATGGCCTCCTTGATGAAGCGCTCCACGTCGAACAGCAGCGGCTCGAGCGTGATGGGTCGACTCCGCGCGAGCGCGTTGACGTCGCACAGCAGCTGATAGAGCGACTGCACGGCCACGAGCGCGCGCTCGGTGCCCGTGAGGAGCTCCTCGTCCTGCGACAGCGCGCGAATGGCGTCGGCGACACCGAGCATGATCTGTACGTGGTTCCGGAGCTCGTGCGAGATGCCGGAGGTGAGTCGGCCGAGCGTGGCCAGGCGCTCTTGCTGCGCGAGCTGCTCGTCGAGGCGCCGCTTCTCAGCCAGAGCGCGAAGGTTGCGCGACTTGCGGTCGATGAGCTCGCTGATGACGAGCCGGAGCGCGGTCATGTCCCGCTTCAGCGCGAGCGCGTCGCGGACGGCCGCTCGCATCTCCACGCCCTCGAATGGCTTGAGCAGGAAGCGGTAGACTGCGCCATCGTTGACCGAACGCGCGATGGGTTCGACGTCGCTGTAGCCCGTGAGCACCATGCGCATGGTGTCCGGCCAACGCTCGGCCATCTCGCTCAGCAGCTCGACGCCCGTACGGCCCGGCATGCGCTGGTCTGTGATGACGAGGTCCATGGGGCCCTCGCGCTCGACAAGGGCCAGCGCGAGCGCCGCGCTCTCGGCCGTGTGGACGTCGAGGTCGTCGTCCTCCAGCAGCCCGCCCAGCACCGTGAGGTTCAAGGGTTCGTCGTCGACGAGCAAGACCCGACGGCACGACGGAGGCGCGATGCCCAAGCGCCGCAGCGACGCGTCGAGCGCGTAGCGCTCCGCGGTGGCGGTAGCGGTCGGTGGTGGTGCCATGGGGCTCATGCGCGGGTAACACGTTACTCTGGCTTGCAGGCTAGGCCAACTTCCTCCATTGTTATTGCAGTAGGGTCAATTCGCGTATGCTGTGGCCCATGTCCGACGCTCCTCACGCCGATCCCCTGCTGACGACCCAAGACGTCGCCGATCGTTATGGCGTCTCCGCCAAGACCGTTGGCCGATGGGTGGACGGGGGAGTGCTGCCCGCGGTCTACACCTCGGGCGGTCACCGGCGCATCGCGGAGTCGGACGTGCTCCGCTTCTTCGCGAGCCGCCGCAGCCTGCGCGCCCGCGGACACGACGCTGTGACGCGCGTGCTGCTGCTATCGGACGACGCACGCACGCGACAGACGGTCGGCAGCGCCTGTCGCGCCGACGGCCTCGGGAGCGGACTTCAGGTCGCAGGCGCGCCGTTCGAGGCCGGCCTCCTCGTGACTCGCCATTGGCCCAAGGCGATCGTGCTCGATCTGGCGCTGCCATGGGTCGTGCCCGTCGAGACCGTCGTGGCGCTACGCGCAGGGCCGCCGGGCGATCGCGCGCTGCTCATCGTGGTCGGCGACCGTATCGGGCCGGAGCTCCGCCGCGCGCTCGTCGACTCCGGCGCCGATCACGTGGTCGATCGCCCCTTGGGCGCTGAGTTCGTGCGCACCGTCTTGGGCGTGCTCGCGCGCCGATAGCCGGCTTGAACTCGCCCCGTCCGTCGTGCTACCCCGGAGCGGGGATCGCACGAAGGGAGGCACTTTCTGGCACTCGGCGACCTGTTTACGTCGGACAAGAAAAAACTCCTCTCCCGGGTCCAGAAGCGCGAGTGGAAGGACCTCGAGGACATGAAGCAGCTCTTCGTCCTGCTGTCACAGCAGGACTTGAGGATTGCCGATGTCCTCTGGATGTTGTCTGACAATGATCGCACGGTGCGGCAGCTCGCGACCCAGCTCATTGTCGGCCAGTCCATGGAGGGCGCCATGATGGCCATCTTGAAGGAGCTGCGTGAGGCGTCGGGTGCCGTCCGCAGCTACTATCTGGCGATCCTCCCCAAGCTGAAGGACGAGGGCATCCTCGATCGCGTCGACAAGATGTTCCGCGGCAGAGAGGCCAAGGACCGCGAGGTCGCCGTCGACGTCATTCTGGCCTTCCCCGTGCGGCAAATGGGCAAGCTCATCAGCGAGATGCTCCGGCACGACAGCCGCGAGTACCGTTATCGCGCGCTACAGAAGCTCCTCTCCGAGCGCACCGAGGGCGCTCCGATGGAAGCGCAGGTGATGGCCTTCGTCCGCGAGCTGTCGGGGGACAAGGACGAGCGCATCCGCATCAAGTGCATCCAGGCCCTGTGTGAGGCGCCGGACGCAGCCACGGTCGACCTGCTCATCGATCGCCTTCAGAAAGACGAATACAACGTCAAGACCGCGATCATCAAGGAGCTCGAGAAGCTCATGAACCGCAAAGAGCTCGGCATGGTCGATCGCATGCTGCCGCTCTTGTCAGTGGGTGACGACATGGTCCGGTCAGCGGCCCTCAACCTCACCGTCAAGCACACCGATCCCATTGAGGTCATTCGCAAGATCCTGGAGATGTCCCAGCAGCTCATGGGCTGGATGCGCGACCGCATCTTGAGCACCATCCGCGACTCCGGGGCCGACATGATCCCCGCTCTGGTCGGGCTGCTCGATCACGGCGAGGAGCACGTTCGAACCGCGGCGCTGCTCTTTGCCGCCAACTTCGAGGACAAGCGGCTCGTCAAGCCGGCGATCAAGGTCCTCCTCCAGAAGGACTGGTGGACGCGCATCATCGCCATGGACCTGCTCGGTCGGCTCAAGGACGAAGCGGCGGTGGACCCGCTGATTCAGTGCCTCACCGACGAGGATGCGCGCTGGTCGGCTGTCGAGGCGCTGACCCGCATCGGCAGCGCTCGCGCGCTCGGCCCCATCGCGAAGCTGCTCAACGATCCGACGCCAGCGGTGAGGCTGCAGGTCGTCACGGCGCTCGAGGCCTACAACGATCCCCGGTGTCTGCCCTTGCTCAAACAGAGCATGGAGAAGGATCCGGAGATGGAGGTCCGCGAGCGGGCGCTCATGGCCTTCCGCGGCATCAGCGAGAAGAACCACCAGAACGTCGACGAGAAGGACCTGCGCCAGTCGCTCGGCTACGGCCGTACGGATCGCCCGATCGACAAGCTCCTCATGGAGACACGGCGGTTGGGTGGCTCCGACCTGCACGTGACGCCGCTCTCGGCGCCCACGATTCGGGTCTCCGGCGAGCTGAAGAAGGCCGGGCAGCGCGAGTTCACCGCCGAGGAGGTCGAAAAGATGATCCTCGGGATGCTCGATGACCGGCAGCGCAAGCGCTTCGACGAGGAGAACCAGCTCGACTTCTGCTACGTCGTCCCCGGCGTCGGGCGCTATCGGGCCAACATCTACAGGGAGCGCTTGGGCATGGGCGGCGTCTTCCGCACCATCCCGAACGAGGTGCCGACCTTCCTCGACACCCGGCTCCCGCAGCATCTGGTGGACATTGCCAACTTTCACCAGGGGCTCGTCATCGTCTCGGGCACCGCGGGCTCCGGCAAGTCCACCACGCTCGCAGCGCTCGTCAACCTCATCAACGAGAAAAAGCGGGCGCACGTGCTCACGCTCGAAGACCCCATCGAGTTCGTGCACCCGTTCAAGCAGTCGCTGGTCAATCAGCGCGAGATCGGCAAGCACTCGAACACGTTCGCCTCGGCGCTGCGCGCGGCCTTGCGCGAGGATCCGGACTGTATCGTCGTCGGCGAGCTCCGAGACCAGGAGACGATGACGCTGGCCATGACCGCGGCGGAGACCGGGCACCTCGTCATCGCGACGATGCACACGACGAGCGCCGTCAAATGTGTGGACCGGCTGGTCGAGGCATTCCCCCCGCGCGAGCAGCCGTCGGTGCGCATGATGCTCTCCGAGTCGCTCAAGGTCGTCATCAACCAGCACCTCGTGCGTCGGTCCGACAAGCGGGGCCGCGTCGCGTTTCACGAGGTGCTCATGGTCACGGGCCCCGTCCGCAACCTCATCCGCGACAGCAAGACCGGGCTCATCGCGTCGCTGATGACCATCGGCAAGGAGCAAGGGCAGCAGACCATCGACATGGCGCTCCAGGATCTGGTGGCGCAGAACCTCGTCACGCCCGAAGAGGCCTACATGCGCGCCGAGAAGAAGGAGCTCTTCGAGCCGCTCGTCTCCAAAGAGTTCCTCGAGCAGCAGGACGCCTGAGCCATGGCCCGAATCGACAACTTCCTGCGCCTGATGAACGACCGCGGAGCGTCGGACCTGCACTTTTGCGTCGGGCAGCCTCCGGCGTTGCGGCTGCATGGCGACATCGACCCCATCCGGTACAAGAGCCTCTCGCAGGGCGACTACGACATGTTCCTGAGCGAGATCACGCCCAAGTTCAACTGGGAGAAGTTCCGTGAGAGCGGCGACGCCGACTTCGCCTACGAGTGTAAGGGCCTCGCGCGCTTTCGCGTGAACCTCTTCCGGCAGGAGCGCGGCTCGGGCGCTGTCTTCCGGATCATCCCGACGAAACTCCTGACCATGGAGCAGCTCGGCCTGCCTGAACCGGTGCACCGCATCTGTGACCTCGACCGAGGGCTCGTGCTCGTGACGGGCCCCACGGGCTCGGGCAAGTCGACCACGCTCTCGGCCATCATCAAC
>SXOX01000137.1 GCA_005776585.1 Pseudomonadota bacterium
ACATCGCGGGGATTGGCGAGAACCCGATGATGCGGTCGGGGCCGTGCTTCATGACAGTGTAGAGATTCGCGGCGGCCATCAGCTTGCCAACCGTGTCCCACGACGCGCGCCGGAAGCCGCCCTTGCCGCGCGCCGAGTGATACTGGCGCCGTCGTTCGGGGTCCTCGACGATCCACGCCCACGCCGCGACGGGATCGTTTGGCCGCTCGCGCTGCGCTTCGTCCCAGAGGTCGAGCAGGACGCCCCGAATCGTGGGGTACTTCACCCGCAGCGGGCTGTAGATGTACCAGGAATATGAGATGCCGCGCTGACAGCCGCGTGGCTCGTAGGGCGGGATGTTGCGGTCGAAGCGCGGGTAGTCCAGCGCCTGCATCTCCCAGGTGACGATCCCCTGCTTGACGTAGATGTTCCAGCTGCAGCCGCCGGTGCAGTTGACGCCGTGAGTCGAGCGTACGACGCGGTCGGACGCCCAGCGATTGCGGTAGAAGTCCTCCCAGGAGCGCTCGCTGGGTGAGAAGATGTCGGATATCCAGGACATAGGGCTCCTTCCTAGCGGGCGTTGGCGCGGTCGATGAGGCGACGTCGGGTCCCGTTGGCGCGGCCGCCGCTGACGGCAGAGACGAGCAGCGCAAAGGCGACGAGGCCGAGGGCGACGCCGCCTCCGATGAACGTGAGGCTCGTGGTGCTGGTCGGGGGTTCCTCACCGTCGGCCAGCTTGGCGGCGCCGATGAACGCGGCGAGGTGCAGCGCCTCCTGCTTGGTCACCTTGCGCTCGGCGTAGGCGGCGCGCATGACGGGGAAGTTCGCCTGCTCGAACGCGGAGACCATGCCTACGGCGTCCATCTTCCGGCCGAGGTTGGTCAGGTCAGGACCCAACGCGCCGCCGTCGCCCGCGAGGCGATGGCAGGTCGCACACGCCAGCCCCCCGGCGGAGAGCGCCTGACGGCCCGAGAACAGCGCCTGGCCTTGCTCAATCGAGGGGGGCTCGAGCTTGGCGGCCATGGCTTGCGCGGCACGCTGACGCGCCGCGTCGAGACGAGCGCGCACCGCGGTGTCCTTGAGCAGCTCGACGAATGCGGTGACGTCCGAGGGCGCGAGCGGCCCGACGTGCTTCTCCATCTTCTTGACGCCCAGCTCGAGCGACGCCGTGGGCCATTGCGTCGCGGCCTGGAGGTCCGGCCCCTTCAACGGGCCGCCGCCGATGGTGTGGCAGCCCGAGCACCGCAGGACGAAGCGCTCGGCGACGGCGTCCTCGGCCAGGGGCTCCGCAGCGCCGACTGCGGGTGCGGCGAGACAAAAACAACCAACGATGATAAAATTTATCTTCTTTGTGGCTGCGATGATGTGGTGACGGTCGAGGGACATCGTTGCTCTCCGGGGCGTGCGGATCCGACTCGCCCGGCGACGCAGTGCAACGGGTGGGCCGACCGCCCGAATGGCCCCCAGATCGACGCACTGCAAGGCCGTCGCGTTGGAGTGGTCACACCCCTCTCAACGGCGCTCTGCGACCATATCGCCCCAACGGGGCACGGTGACCAACGGCGGGACAGTTCGACCCACGAAAGCGCTCGTCCCACAGCGAAAACGTTTTCGTTGTCTATTTTCTCAGCGATGAGACCTCGACGGCTGCTGGAGCGTTCGAGCAGCGAGGAGGACCACCTGATGAAAGCCATCATCCCTGTCGTTGCCAGTACCCTGGTGCTTGCCTGCGCGAGCGCCGTCCACGCCCATCCGCCTTGCCAGAACGCCGTTGCGGCGCGCGGCTCGGTGACCGTCGAGGTGACCGACGGCGACGGGCGGAAGCTCCCGGCGTTCAACCACCACAGCGACGTGTGGGTCCTGGGCCAGCGCGGCGACCGCTACCGCGTGCGCGTCAAGAACCACGGGGGACAGCGCCTCGAGGCGGTCGTGTCGGTCGACGGACGCGACGCTATCGACGGCCAGGCCGCGAGCTGGCAGAAGCGCGGCTACATCGTCCCGGCGTGGGGCGAGGTCGTCGTGGACGGGTTCCGCCTGTCGAGCGAGCAGGTCGCCGCGTTCCGGTTCTCGTCAGTGAAGGACTCCTACGCGGCCAAGACCGGCTCGGCCCGAGACGTCGGCGTCATCGGGGTGGCGGTCTTCCGTGAGCGGTCCTACCCGCGCCCGGAGCCCAAGCCCATCGAGCCGCGCTGGAATGAGCGCAGCGACAACGACAAGCGCTCGCCATCGAAGAGCGCGCCGCCAGCGGGTGCCCCGACGACCTCCGACCGGTCCTCGGCGGAGGGCAAGAAGGAGAAGGACTCGCGCTCCGGCCTCGGGACGGCCTTTGGCGAACGGCGCACGTCACCGGTGCGGCAGGTCTCGTTCGTGCGGGCCAGCGCGCGGCCCGACCACCTGATCGCGCTGCGCTACAACGACGAGGATGGGCTGCTGGCGCAAGGCGTCGACCTCGCGTGCCGCGGTCGTTGGACCAACGAGGCCCACGTGCGCCGCACGGCCAAGCCGTTCGTGGAGGCGCCTCGTACGTACGCCGCGCCGCCCCCGGGTTGGGAGGACTAAGAGCCGACCTCGACGCCCGCCTCGACCTCGCGCAGGAGCGCGACCTCTTCATCCAACAGCCCCAGTGGCACGACCAACGACGGCAGAGCGCGGGGCTCCGCGGTCTCGATTCGGGCGACGTCGAGGCGCGCATTCTCCGCCGCCATGAGGAAGCCATCGACCGAGGCGAGCATGCGCTGCTCCTCGTCGTCGAGCGCTTGGAGCTTGGCCTGACGCGCGACGAGCAACGCCCGGTTGCTCTCGAGCAGGGAGCGCAGACGCGCGTCGGTGCCGACCACGATGCGCTGGTCGAGCTCCGCAATGGCCGACGCCAGGGGTCCCGGCCCGTCGGGCGCAATCTCACGGACGACTCGTCGCAGCCGAACCGCACCTGCGGCGAGCTTGCGGATCCGCTCCAATCCGGCCGTCAGCTCGCCCCGCAGCGCGACGCCCGAGGGAAGGTGCGCCAACGCGACCTCCGTTCGGGAGACAGCGTCCTCACAGCGACGAACGACGGCGTCCCACGGCGTATTGGAGTCGACCGCAAGCAGCACGCCGACGGGCGAGAGCATGGGATCGGTGCTTTCGACGCGAGCCGCCGGTGGGAGGCTCCGAACGACGACGGCAGCTTCCGAGACGAGCTTCCGTGCGTCGGTCAGGCTCTGGGCGTGAGTGTGACGCCACGCAAGAGCGGTAAACGCATGGGCCAGCATTCCAATGCCCCAGCTTGCGGCGACGATGGGCGCCCACCACTTGGCGGTCTCGAGCGAGTCACCCCGGCTGAAAGCAAGCACGGCATTGAGCGCGAGGAGGCCGGTGTTGACGCCAAGATACGCCGCGAGGTGTCGCCGTAGCGCTCCTGTCTCGCGATTGGAGCGGTCCAACAGCCGCCGAGCGTCGGCCAACGCGAGCGCCTCGGCGATCGCGACCGGCGTCCGTGCGCCGTCGGGTCCGACCTCCGCAACGTGCGTGAGCGCGATGCGCTGCTGTCTGAGCGCCAGAAGGGCGTCTCCCGCGTCCTTGGCGACAATCTGCCCCGTCGTGGTCTTGGGACCGAGCAGTCGCCGGTTTCTTGTTCCCTGGTAGTCGTAGAGTGGCACCCTCAGCTCCGAGGGATGAGCGCGCGCAGGCCGTCGGTGGCCTCCGCCGGCGCGGTCGCGGGCATGGTCGCCAAAGCGCGCGCCTGGCGGGTCGCGTGCGTGATGCGCTTGGCCGCTTGGAGCGCGGCGGTCCACCGACCGGCGGAGGCGAGCGCCGCGCTGGCCTGCTCGAGCACGGCGTCACGGCCCTCTTGGTCGCTCATCGCGTCCACGAGCGCCAGGCCCTCGTCCGCGGCGCCGGCCCGCACGCAGGCGACCGCCGCCTGACGGAGCACCGACGCGCGCCGGCCGGGATCCGTGATACCGGTCGCGACCTTGGCGAGTGCGCGCGCGGCGTCGGCGGTGACGCCGGTCCGCTCGGCGGCAAGACGCGTGGCCTCGAGCAGCGCCTGGAGCTTGGCGCCCTCGAACGCGACGGCGTCGATCGCCGCGGCGGCGCGGACGAGCAGCGTGCTGGCCAGCGCGGGCAGCTCGGCGTCCAGCGCGAGGGCAGCCCCGCGGAGAAGCCCCGTGGCACGCGTGAGCGGATCGGTGACCGCGTCTGCGTGCTTCTGGGCCTGCTGGAGCGCGTTCTGCGTGACCTGCCGCTGCCGGAGTGCCACGCCGCGCGCGGCGATGGCGAGCCACCGAAGCACACGCCCGGCGACCGTCTCGGCGCCCTCCGCGGTGGCGTGGGCACGGTCCAGCAACCGCCGGCTCTCCGTGGGCGTAGCCGCCATCGCGAGCGCCAGGTCGACCCAGACCGCCGCGCGCGCCTCCGCATCGAAGATGGTCTCGACGAGGCCCTCCGCCTCGGGCACGGCCGCCGGCCCGGCACCGGCCAGCGCTCGCACGCGCGCCTCCGGGTGACGCACCTCCTCGAGGACGCTGCGCAGCTCCGTCACGAAGCCCCGGCGGGCCAGCTCCCGGAGGGCGTCGACGGCGACGTGACCACCGCGGTCGACGGCCTTGCGCGACAGCGCGCTCGTCACGAAGGCGACGAGGAGGGCGGGCTTCACGCGCGCGGCCGGGAGCTCGCTCAGCTCATCGAAGGCGGCGGCGAGCGCGTCGACGGCGACGTCGTCTTGGTCGATGGCCTGCGCGACCCGGGTGAGCGGCTCGGCGTCCCCAGTCCAGACGGCAGCGCGCAGCGCCCGCGCGAGGATCGGGTCACGGAGCAGCGGAGGACGCTTGCCAACGTCGGTGACGACCTCTGTGAGCAACGTCTTTGTCCCATCGACCGCGGCCCCGCGACCGTAGGCGCGGGCGAGCGAGATGCGCACGGAGCTGCCCTCGGTGGAATCGTCGACCAACTCAAGCGCCTTGACGGCCTCATCCAGCGCGTCGGTCGCAGCGGTCCCGTCACCGCCCTCGATCAGCGCGTCGCCGATGGCGGCCATGCCCCGCAGGCGCGCGGCCGGCTCCAAGATGGTGCGCGTCAGCTCCATGGCGCGACGGGTGTTGCCGGACGCCGCCAGCGCGACGACCACACGCTCGAGCGCGGGCGAGCGATCGGTCACGATGTCGATGGCCCGAGCGGCAGCGGCCGCCTGATCGAGGGCGACGAGCGCCGCGGCCTTGTCGAGCCCTGAGGCTCCAGCGACCAGAATGGCCACCCGCTTCGCCGGGTCGGTCACCCAGCTCGCGACGCGGACCGCCAGATGCCCGCGCTTGGAGGAGGCCAGCGCCTCGGCGACGGCCACGATGGCCTCGTCGCGCGGCTTGCCGTCGGGCTGCGCACGAGCGACGGCAAGGCCCGCGAGACCCGGATCGGTGAGCGCCTCGGCGCGGAGCTCGACCAGCGGCGCCTCGTGATCTCGGAGCGCGCCGGCGACGGTGGGGCCGACGGCAGCGGTGCCTGCGACCACGCCGCGCGCCGCGGTGCTGTCGGGCTCGGCCTTGACCAGCTCGTCCAGCAGGCGCAGGGCCTCGCGATGCGCGTCGCGCGCGCCGGCGAAGTCGCCCGATCGGGTCGCGGCACGGCCCCGCACGACAGCGTCTCCGGCGCGATCGAGCAGCTTGCCGGTCGCGCCACAGCCACCAACGAATAGGGCGAACAGGGCCACGAGCAGCAGGGCGGCCCTCACGCGCGCGTGAGCTCCCGAGTCACGTAGGACGCGGCGGCCAAGCCGAAGGCGCCGACCACGAACGCGGAGGTGCCGTTGATCTGGTTGCGCTCCTCGCACTCGTGCAGGCCGTTCTTGCCCTGCGGGCACACGCAGCGGAAGCCCTCGCCGTGGTCGTACAGCAGCTCGACCGGATCGATGGGCGCCTCGATCGAATAGACCGCCGGAATGCCAAACGGACCGGCCGCGCCGTCGGGGAAGCCGTACTTCTCGCGCAAGATGCCGCGGACAGCGCGCGCGAGCGGATCGACCGTCGTCTCGGCGAGATCGGCGACGCGCACGGTCGTCGGGTCCATTCGGCTCGCGGCTCCGGTGCAGCAGACCACGGGCAGGCCCCGCTCGCGGCAGGTGGCGAGCAGGTGGCACTTGGCCGTGACGTTGTCGATGGCGTCGATGACCCAATCGGGCCGGCAGTCCAGGATCCGCGCGCTGTTGGGCGCATTGTAGAAGAGCCGGACCGCCTCGACGGTCATGTCCGGGTTGATCTGCCGCAGCCGCTGCGCCATGACGTCGACTTTGGGCTCGCCGACCGTGCCGCGCAGGGTGTGAAGCTGGCGGTTCGTGTTGGTCACGCACACGAGGTCGAAGTCCACGAGCGTGAGCTTGCCCACGCCGCTGCGCGCGAGAGCCTCGGCCGCAAACGAGCCGACCCCGCCCGTGCCGATGACGAGGACGTGCGACGTAAACAGCTTGTGCATCCCGGCGTCGCCGACGAGGCGGCCCATGCGGTCGAAGCGGCGATGCAGCTTGTAGCGGGCGTCCTTGTCGGACAAGACGTGTTCGATGGCGTTCATGCGAAGGGCTCCAGGTGAAAGAGTCTCGTGGCGTTCTGGGTCGTGAGCGCGGCGACGGGGGCAAGCGACGCGCCGCGCGCGGCCGCGACGGCGGCGACGACGTCGGGCAGGAACTCCGGCAGGTTGCGCGAGCCGTCGCGCGTGCTGGGGCGCTGATCGGGGCAGTCGGTCTCGACCAACAGACGATCCGGCGACACGCGCGCCGCGGCCTCGAGCGTGCGCCGCGCGGTCGGGCGCGTGATGCTGCCGGAGAACGAGAGGCAGAGGCCGAGCGCCTCGTAGCGGGCGACGAGGTCGGGCGCGCCCGAGTAGCTGTGGACGACGCCGCCGCTCTTGGGAACGCCGTCGCGCTGGAGGACGTCCAGCGCGTGGCCGTGGGCGTCGAGCACGTGCAACACGACAGGGCGGTCGAGCTCGCGCGCCAAGGAGAGCTGGAGGCGGAACGCGTGGCGCTGCGTCGGCAAGCTGCCACGCGGGACCCAGCGCGAAGAGTCGAGGCCCAGCTCGCCAATGGCGAGCGAGGCGTCGCCGACGGCGGCGGCATGGAGCGCCTCGAGGCCATGCTCGAGCTCGGCGGCGTCATAGTGGCAGACGACGTGAGGATGCAGACCCACGGACGCTGCGACCGTGCGTTCGCGTCCGGCGCGCCACGCCGCCTGACGGGCCCAGCCCGCGGGCTCGACCCCAGCGAGCACGCAACCGACGACGCCAGCGGCCTGCCCCGCGGCAGAGACGGCCTCGCGATCGGCGTCGAACGCGACGTCGTCGAGGTGGCAGTGCGCATCGATCAGCGGATAGACCTCGGTCACGCGTCGGGTCTAGCGGAGGCCCGCGTCCGGTGCAAGCTATGGGAGGACGCTCTTCCAGCCGGGATCATCGCCAATCATCTTCTGGAGGAAGCCACCGAGCGCGCCGCCGGACTTCGTGCCGAGGGTCCACATGACCACGTGGGCGCCGCCGGGTGCGAGGTAGGCCTGAAACCGAGGCTGATCGGCGAGCGAGGCCAGGATCGCCTGGTAGCCTTCCTGAACCTTGGACGCCGTCAGATCGAAGTAGCTCCCGATGACGGCGTCCTGCGCGTAGCCCAACAGCGCGGCGCGACCGGAGCTCGCGGCCGTAGTCGCCAGGACGTGGCCGATGAGCCCGCTCCACTCACCAACGCAGCCGGTGCAATCGGGCGGATAGACCGCGTCGAGCTTCCAGGCGCTGCGCTGAGCCTCGCGCTTGGTCGCGTCGGTGAACGCGCTCGGGAGCAGGGGACCGGAGTCGCTCAGCAGGTCCACGCGGACGCCCGGAAAGGCCTGCCGGACGTGCCACACGTTGAGCGTGGCGCCAAACCCGCCCGCGCTCGTGCCGATGACCGCGATGCGCGTCGCGTCGGGGAACGTGGCCACCAGCCGCGCCAGGTAACGCTTGAAGTTGAGGTGGCCCACGTGCCGCGTGGGGTGCGCCCCATGGACGGCGTCGGGGTTGGACCCGCCATGGATGTCGCCCGTGCAATACGGAATGAAGGCCATGTCCCACGTGCGGAAGGGGTTGTCCGCGAGGTCCACGTCGAAGATCGCGACGTCGAGCGTGGTCTTGAGGTCGCTCTTGAACTCCGGCTCGCCGTAGCCGTCGACCACGAACGCCGCCAGGTTGTCCTTCCAACAGGTCTGCTCATCCCAGCACGCGCCGCCGCCCTTGAAGAAGATGAGCAGGTCCGTGGACTTGGACGAGGGTCGAAGGCCGATGCCGGTGGACTTGCCGTTGGCGCAGAACGCGTCGCTGAACGGCACCCAGGTCCACGTGTCCGGCGGCGCCGTGATGGGCAAGGGGCCCATAGCGGCGGTGTCGGGTGCCACCTCCGGAACGCTCGCCACGTCGGTCGCAGCGGACAGCTCCGCCGAAGCGCCCGTATCGGCTGGTGCGGTCGATTCGGTCCGGGCGCAGCCCGAGAGGGCGATCATGACGAGTGCCAGATGCGGGATGCGACTCATGTCGGGCTTGTGCCGCAGCAGCGTCGGCGATTCAAGTGGGAGGCAGCGACTGGCGGTCATGCCCGCCACGGGTCCACACGCAACCCGGAGACGCGCCGAAACTCGCTCTCATTGCGAGTCACGAGCGTGGCGTCATGGCGCACGGCGATGGCCGCGATCAGGAGATCGTTGGCCCCAATCGGTGTGCTGAGGCGCTCGAGCTGACAGCGAATGACGCCGTACTCTTCGGCGGCGGCGTCATCGAAGGTCAGCGACTCGAAGGCGGCGAAGAAGACGCTGAGACGACTCAGGTTCTCGTCGACCCGTAGGCTGTTTCGGGCGCCAAAGTACAGCTCCGCCTTGACGACGCTGCAGAGGAAGACGTCCCGCGGCGCGCACGCGCGGAGACGACGCACGGCGTCTGCTTCTCGGCCCGCGAGCAGGGCGATGCAGATGTTGGTGTCGAGCAAGAGCTTCACAGGGACTCCACGCGCTCCGGTGGGTGGTCCAGCGGCTCCGGGAACGGACCGTCCCAGGTCCCAAGGACCGCCAGAAACTCGGCGGACCACGCCTCGGGGCGCGCCACGCGGAGGGCGGCCTGAACAATGTACGACGACAGGCTCTGACCTGACTCACGCGCACGGGCACGCAGCGTGTCCTCGACGTCATTCGGAACGTAGATGGTGATCTGAGCCATGTGTACAAGTATGAGTGGCCAAGGTGGCACGTCAACCCGACTCTCACGCTCCTTGTCCCGCCGCGCCGAACGCGTCACCCTGCGCGCATGCTCACGCCGCCGCCGCCGTTTGACTCGACGACCACCTGGGCGCGAGCGCTTGGCGTCTCCGACGCTGCGGTCGCGCTGTGGTCGGCGTCAGCGCCCTTCGACCTCCACAACGACCTCTACGTCCCGGCGCGCCTCGTCGGCTACGACGTGCATCGGTGGCACCGCCCGCGGCTTCCGTTTGGCGCGTTCTTCGGCCACTCGGACCTCCCGCGATTGCGGGCGGCGAGAATGGGCGCCGTGACGCTGGACGTCGCGACGAACCCGGCGCGGCGCGCTGCCCGACGGGCCGCCGTCACGCTGCGCAACCTCGAGCGCATCCAGGCCGACCTCGCGCGCCACCCGGCGGATCTCGCGCTGGTCTCCACGGCGAGCCAAGCGCGTGCGGCGCAGGCCGAGGGCAAGCTCGCATGCTTCCTCGGCATCCAGGGCGGGCAGGCCTTTCAGCACGATCGCGAGGCCCTCGACCGGATCCCAGACATCATTCACCGCATCACGCTTGTGCATCTGACCAACAGCGGGATCGGCTCGACCTCGAGCCCGCTCGGCCCCGATCGCGGCGGGCTGACCGCGCGCGGACTCGAGTTGCTGGAGGTGATGGACGCGCGCCGCATCCTCATCGATCTCGCGCACATCAACCACGCCGGCTTCATGCACGCCGTCGAGGTGCACGCGCGGCTGCCGGGCCGGTGGCCACTCGTGGTCACGCACACGGGCGTCTCGGCCGTGCAGCCCCACTGGCGCAACGTCGACGACGTGCAGCTTCGCGCCGTCGCGGCGACGGGCGGCGTGGTGGGCATCATGCTGCACACGGGCTTCCTCGCCGGTCGCACCCTGCCCCGCTGCGGGCCCGAGGTCGTCGTCCGGCACCTGGAGCACGTGCTCAACGTCTGCGGCGAGGCGGCCGGCGCTCTCGGGACCGACTACGACGGGATGGTCGTCCCGCCACTCGGGCTGACGGAGGTCACCGCTCTGCCGCGGCTCGTCCAGGCGATGTTGGACCGCGACTGGCCCGAGGCGCGCGTGATGGCCGTGCTCGGAGGCAACGCGATGCGGCTCGTGGAGGCGATTC
Source organism: Pseudomonadota bacterium (assembly GCA_005776585.1). Classification (GTDB taxonomy): domain Bacteria; phylum Myxococcota_A; class UBA9042; genus SXOX01. Next base: position 10,331 of record SXOX01000137.1, read on the forward strand.
GGCCGTAGGAGCGGAGCCGCGCGTCGACGTCGGCCCGGCACGTGCGTCGTTGCCAACGCGCTCCTTCCCTTGGCCGGGACCCATCATGGCCCAAGGTGAACTCAACTTTCTCGACGAGATTGACGTTGCATGCGATCAGGACCGACGCAGTAAAGGACCGCCCCGATGACGCCAGAGCCCACGCCTCCCCAGCCCGCGCCAACCACCACTCGGGCCGGGCCCGCGGCCGCCCCGTCGCAGGGCGCGACTGTGGCACCGCGGCGCGCAGAGCTCCAGAAGCTCAACTTCGCAGACGGCGCCACGGCCCTGTCCCCGCGTGGCGCTCCCGCTGGTCGCGTCGACGACGGTGGCATGGCGATGAGCTGGCTCATCTTCCTCGGCGCGACCAAGGCGCACGACCACACGGCCGCGCTGAATGCGTGGCGCGCGACGCGCAACGCGTTGGATAGCCTCCCGCTCGCTGCGCGCGTGGCCGAGGTGCGGCGCTATCGCGAGTCGTTCCTCGCGGCCAGCGCCGTACTGAGCGTCGATCCCACGCTCCCGAAGGACTTTTGGTCCGGTGAAATCATGGATAGAGTCTATGAAACCGCTCCGCACGTCTGGCTCGAGGTGTGCGGCGACAAGGTCTCGAACTGGCTCATCTCGCTGCCCAAGGTCGACAAGAGCGCGCCCGTGGACGCCGCGACCCTCGATCGCCATGCGGTGATCCAGACGTTTGCCAAGCGCGTCGCGTACGCCCCGGGCACGCGCCCTGGAGCCGTGTCACAGTATCGGTGGGAGGTGGAGAAAGACGACAGTACGGGCTTCGCTTGCGTTTACGCGTGGCCCACGACTGACGCGGGCGGGCTCCCGCAGATCGTGGCGTTTACCGGCTCAGACGACTGGCTGGACGTGCTCTCCGATCTGTCCAAGCCAGGCGTCGGGGCGCACCAATGGTCGACGGCGCGTGCCAGCGTCCAGCGCCTGTGTCGGCTTGGGGTGGCCGCCAAGAAGCAGGGCAGCCGCCCGCTGGTGCTGACCGGTCACAGCCTCGGCGGAGCACTCGCGCAACTTGCAGCCAGCGCGTTCGCCCCGGACCTGGCGCTGCCGATCTCCGAGGTCGTCACGTTCAACGCG
>SXOX01000019.1 GCA_005776585.1 Pseudomonadota bacterium
CCTGGTATACGCCCTTGTAGGTCGGTCTCGTCGCCCTTGGCGGTCAGCATGATGACGGGCACGCGGCTCGTGCGACGAATGCGACGGCAGACCTCCAGGCCGTCGATGCCAGGCATCATGAGGTCGAGCAGCACCAGGTCATACGTGCCGCGCTCCAGGCGCTCGAGGCCGGCGAGCCCGTCGCGCGCCTGCTGCACGACGAGCCCGTTCTGGCCGAGATAGGTCACGAGCAGCTCGCCGAGACGCGGATCGTCATCGATGAGCAGGACGCTGGCGGACGGCCCGGTCACGGTGCCGGCACGGGTGCCTTTTGGCAGGTCCCATGACAACACCGATCTCCCTGGACGTAGCGGTGCACGGCAAACGAGTACCCGCCGAGGGTCCCAAGTGCAAGTACGGCGATGAGAAGCTTACGGCGCATGACGTTCTCCTGATTGAGGGTTGGGGTTAGCAGTGGCAGCCGCGGTGATGCGACCGGTGAAAGCCGGGGCCCGCCCACGACAGCATCGACGCGAGCTCCTTGCGTTGCTCGGGCGAGAGCGTGGCGTGGACGCGCTCGAAGGCCTGGCTGCCGGCCTTTCGGAGCTCGGCCAGCAGGCCATCGTGACGCCGGAACGTGGCCTCGACCGCCTCTGCGTCGTAGCGCTCGGCGGCGAGCACGTTCACGAGGTCGCTCTTCGACGCCCGCCACTCGCCGCGCGTGCCGTCGGCCGTCTGTCTGAGCGACTCGAGCTCCTGCCGAATCGTGCGCTCTTGCTCGGGCGTCGTCTTCAGCCGGCGAAAGACCCAGTACAGCCCATGCCGATACCGCCCGCGCCGCAGCACCTTCACGAGCGCTACGAGAGACAGGGTGCCAATCAAGATTCCGAGAAACATCTGACATCTCCTTCCGGGGCGTGCCCCGACCTGACTCCGCAAGGCTAGGCCGCGAATGTTGCGACTCCCGACCGAGGACTGTGAAGAAACGTGAAGACCCGGCACTGGCGGCTCGGGCCGGGCTCTGCCATCCTTCGCGCGATGCGAGGCCCTCCCCACGCCGCTCAGCCCTATCCGGTGCTCGCCTCGCACGTCGAGGCCAGCGCGCCCGCCTTCCTGCAGAACGCGCAGGTCAACCAGCAGAAGCTCGACAAGCTCGCGACCTTGCTCGCCAAGGCCAACGACGGCGGCGGTGAGAAGTACAACGCGCGCCACGTGGCCAACGGCAAGCTGCTCCCGCGCGAGCGGCTCGAACTGCTGCTCGACCGCGACAGCTACTTCCTCGAGATCGGCGCGCTGGCGGGCCATGGCGTGCCTGGGCACACGGCGGGCGCCAGCGTCATCGGCGGCGTCGGTGTCATCTCGGGCGTCGAGTGCCTCGTCTCCGGCAGCGAGGCGACCGTCAAGGGGGGCGCCGTCAGTGAGCTCGGCGTGCAGAAGAGCGCGCGGCTCGCCGAGATCGCCGAGCGCAACGGCCTCGTCTCGGTCGGCATGGTCGAGTCGGCAGGCGCGGACCTGCCCAACCAGTCCAAGATCTTCGTCCCCGGTGGGCGCGGCTTTCGCGACCTCACCCGGCGCAGCAAGGCCAAGACCCCCACGGTGTGTCTGGTCTTCGGGTCTTCCACCGCCGGGGGCGCCTACATCCCGGGCACGAGCGACTACGTGGTCATGGTCAAGAACCAGGCCCAGGTCTTTCTCGCGGGCCCGCCGCTCGTCAAGATGGCCACGGGCGAGGACGCCGACGCCGAGGCCCTGGGCGGTGCGGAGATGCACAGCCGCGTCTCGGGCGTCTCCGACTACTTCGCCGAAGACGAACGGCACGCGATTCGGCTCGGTCGCGAGATCGTCGCGCACCTCAACTGGCATAAGCGCGGTCCCGGCCCCGCACGTGCCGTCGAGCCGCCCGCGCACGATCCGGCGGAGCTGCTCGGCATCGCCAGCGCGGACGTCCGGGTGCCCTTCGACGCCCGTGAGGTCATCGCCCGCCTCGTGGACGGCTCCCGTTTTTCGGAGTTCAAGCCGCTGTACGGCCCGACGCTGGTCTGCGGCTGGGCCTTCGTCCATGGCTTTCCCGTGGGCGTCCTGGCGAACAACGGCATCCTCTTCAGTGAGTCGGCCAACAAGGGCGCGCAGTTCATCGAGCTCTGCAATCAAGTCGATGTCCCGCTGCTCTTCCTCCAGAACATCAACGGGTTCATGGAGGGCACGAAGTACGAGCAGGAGGGCATCATCAAGAACGGCGCCAAGCTCATCAACGCCGTCTCGAACAGCACGGTGCCGGCCATCACCATCATGATGGGGGCGAGCTACGGCGCTGGGAACTTCGGCATGTGCGGTCGCGCCTACGATCCGCGCTTCCTGTTCTCGTGGCCGAGCCACCGCATCGCCGTCATGGGCGGCAAGCAGCTTGCGGGCGTGCTCGACATCATCCAGCGTCAAGCCGCAGCCAAGAAGGGCGAGGCCGTCGACGAGGACAAGCTCGGCATGATGAAGGCGCTGCTGGAGCAGCAGATCGACAACGAGTCAGACCCCTTCTTTGCGACCGCGCGGCTTTGGGACGACGGCATCATCGACCCCCGCGACACGCGTGACGTCGTGGGCATCTGCCTCTCCGTTTCGCACACGCGGGCCGTCGAGGGCTCCATGGCCATGGGCGTCTTTCGACACTAGGAACCCAAGAGACAGAGGGCTCACATGGACGTCACGGTCGACCAGATCCTTCGCTTTGCGGTGCAGCAGGGCGTCAGCGACATCCACTTCAAGGTCGGGCGCCCACCGGTCTACCGCAAGGATGGCAAGCTCATCCCGCACAAGGGCTCGTTCAACATCCAGCCCGTCCACATCAAGGAGTGGGTGGCGGAGATGACCGATGAGCGGCACGTCAAGCTGCTGCGCGAGCGCGGCGAGGTGGACTTCGCCTATCAGATCGACGGCGTGGCGCGCTTCCGAATCAACGCGTTTCAGCAGCGCGACCTCGTCGGCATGGTCATGCGCATCATCTCGACCAAGGTGCCGCGGCTGTCCGAGCTGGGGCTGCCGGCGGCCGTCCATAAGTTCACGCAGCTTCAGCGCGGCCTGCTGCTCGTCACCGGCACGACGGGCTCGGGCAAGTCCACCACGCTGGCCGCGATCCTGAACGAGATCAACGCCACGCGGCCGGCGCACATCCTGACGATCGAATACACCATCGAGTTCGTGCACGAAGACCAGCGCGGCATCGTCAACCATCGCGAGGTCGGGCAGGACACCGGCTCTTTCGCGACGGGCTTGCGCGCTGCGTTGCGGCAGGATCCGGACGTCATCCTGATCGGCGAGATGCGCGACGCGGAGACCATCGAGACGGCGCTCCACGCCGCCGAGACCGGGCATCTCGTGCTCTCGACGTTGCATACGCTGGACGCCGCCGAGACCGTGTCACGCGTGATCGGCATCTTCCCGCCGCACCATCAGGCCGAGGTGCGCAAGGCCCTAGGGAACGTGCTCCAAGGCATCGTGAGCCAGAGACTCATCGCGCGAAAGGACAAAGGGCGCCTCGCGGCCTGCGAGATCCTGGTCGCGACCGACTTCATTCGAGAGTGTGTCTGGGACCCGGAAAAGACGGCTGAGATTAGGTCCTATATCGCAAAGGGGCAAAACACCTACGGGTCGCAGACCTTCGACCAGGCCCTGGTCGCGCACTATCGCGCCGGTCTCATCACAGAGCAGTCCGTCTTCGAGGCCGCCACCAACCCCTCCGACGTGCGACTCCTCCTGTCTGGCATCGCGGGCAGCTGAGCGCGCGATGCAGGTCGAGGGACGGGTCGTGTCACCGGGGGGTCGCCGTTGGCTTGTCGTCCTCTGGGTCGTGGGTCTGCTGGGCGCGGCGGTGACGGCATGGACGATGCTGCGCGACCGCGTCTCCGAGCGGCCCGAGATCTACGACGTCGGAGGCACGCATCCGGGTGACCTCACGCCGCGGCTCCAGGTCGATGACGACGTCAAGAACTACGGCATCGACGTGAGCATCCCCTACCACTTCCGCACCAACTCGCTCGGATTCCGGGGCCCGGAGGCGGACCCCGACGGAACGCCCGTCGTCGTCGTCCTGGGCGACAGCTTCGCGTTCGGCATGGGAACGAGCGAGGGCGAGACGTTCCCCGATGCCCTCCGCAGTGGGCTGCGGGCGCACTGGCCCCGAGTTGTGGTGCACAACGCGGCCATCCCGGGCTACACGATCACTGACGAGTTGGAGCTCGTGCGCGACAAGGTGGGTAAACTCAAGCCTGACGTTGTCCTCGTGTGCCACACGGCCAGCGACCTGCGCGAGATGGCCCGCCCCACGAGCTTCCGCCGCTGGGTCGCCTACGACGACGAGGACCCCACGCGCACGGGAGACGAGGACGTGGCGCGGATCCTTCGCGAGGGCGGGGGCGATCGGGGCCAGGTCTCGCGGGCCCTCTACCTGGCCAAGGACGCCGACGTGATGGCTCGCGTCGGCGGCGTGGTCGCGCTCACGGCGCTCCGCAGCCGCTACGTCGCCGAGCTGCTCCTGCTTCGCGACGAGATCGTGAGACAGAAGGCCAGCGCCTGGGTCGGCCTGGTCCTCTGGGTTGGCGGCTACGGCATCGGTGATCTCGACGCCGAACCGGTCGCTGCGGCCGCACGCGCGGCAGGGATCGCTGTCTTCGACGGGAACCGGCACATGCTGGAGGTCCCGGGGAATCTCGACCGGCTGTATCTGCCGGACAAGCACTTCTCGGCGACGGGTAACCGAATCGCCGGAGACCAGACCTCTCGCTGGGTCCTGGAACAGCTTCGGGGCTCGCGTTAGCGGGTGTCACACCGGTGTCACACCGGTGTCACAGCGCCGCCGCGCGCCACCACGGCGGCAACGTACGGCGATCCTTACGCGGCGAAAGAAAATTTTTCGATCCGGGGCGCTTTTGGGCTTGCCAACGTCTCAGGTCTGGGCCTATGCTCCGCCGCGTCATTCAGTACGCTGGCTGATGTTCTTGTCGATTCGAATCGGGGACAGGCATGCAGTTGGGATGTAGTAGCAAAGATTGTTGTCGACTCGACTTGCAATGCGATTCGCCTAATGCCAGTGTCACAGTGCTGTCACACCCCGGTGTCGACCGGATCTGACCAGAGGAGAACTAAAAGTGGGACGTAAACCTATGACTCCAGAGCAAAGAGCAAAGATGCGCGCACGGATTCTCGATGCCGCCCGTGATCGTTTCCTCGCCGAGGGCCTCGGTGGCCTCTCCATGCGCGGAATCGCGTCGAAGGTCGGCGTAAGCTCCATGACCCTGTACCTCTACTACGATTCACGTCACGACATCGTGCGCCACATCGTGGCCGAGGGCTTCCGCCTACTCAACGAGGCCGTCGGCTCTGCCGAGGGCAAGGACGGCGCCGCCCGCATCCCCAAGATGTGCGACGCCTACCTCAAGTGGGCCAACGACAACCCCAAGTACTACGCCGCCATGTTCAACGTGGCGACGGAGTCGCTCGGCGGTGAGCCGGATCCCATGTTGGCCGAGCCCACGGGCCAGGTCATGAAGATGCTCGAGGCGGCCTACGCCGAGGGCAGCAAGGCGGACGCCTCCAAGAAGGCGGCGGCTGCTTGGGCTGCGCTCCACGGCCTGGCCATGCTGTCCATCGGTGGGCAGCTCGGGCAGCTCAACCTCGCGGCCAAGGACGTCATCGGCTCCCTCAAGTAGGGATCTCGAGGACGTTTCACGGGGAACACGCGTGAAGCGAAGGCGGTAGAGGTCGACATGTCGTGTGTCGACCTCGATTGCCTCTTCGTGCATGCGCCCAAGGCCGACGCGCACTACCTGCCCATCGGCGACTTCTTCAACATCACCTACATGCCCATGGGGCTCATGGCCTTGGCCAACGAGCTTCGCCGCAGACAGCTGCGCACCGAGGTCGTGCATCTCGGCGTCGAGTGGCTCGTCGAGCCGACCTTCAACGTCGTGCGCGCCTTCGACGGTCAGCGCATCCGCGCCATCGGCCTGCCGCTCTACTGGCATTACCAGAGCTTCGACGTCATCGAGGTCGCGCGCGCCCTCAAGGTCGCGCACCCCGAGGCGTTCGTCTTCTTGGGCGGACTCACCGCGGGGTACTTCGCCCGGGAGCTGCTCGAGCGGTACGCGTTTCTGGACGGCGTGGTCCGTGGCCATGCCGAGGGCTCGTGTCCCAGGCTCATCGAGGAGTTGGGTGCCGCCGAGCCCGATCTTGGACTCGTCCATGGTCTGGTCTATCGTAGCCCCGATGGCCGCGTCGTGGACACGACGGGCACGACCCGCGCGCATGCAGCGACACCGGTTCCTCCGCTCGATGACCTGGTCTTCGGCGACCTCACCGCACTGCGGCACGCCGACGTGTACGCCAGTCAGTTTGGCTTTCCCCTGGCCTATGGCCGCGAGTGGAGCCGCACGGACAACCGCGCCTCGCTCTCGATGGGGCGAGCGTTCTACCCGCTGTTCATCGGGCGCGGCTGCGCCTGGACCTGCACGTTCTGCGGCGGCAACCGCGACACGCTGCGCCAGGTCAACAGCACATCCAAGCTCCAATGGCGCTCTCCGGCGGCGGTCGTCGAGGACATCCGCCGGGCCATGGACTTCGGCTATCGGACCATGGCCGTGTGCTTCGACCCCACGCCCGACAAGGACACCTACTGGCTCGACCTCTTCGAGCGCATCGAGACCGCGCGGCTTGGCTGCGACCTGTACTTCGAGTGCTGGGGGCTCCCCACCGAGCGCTTCGTGCAGCGCTTTCGCCGCACGTTCCCCTCGCCGGAGAGCTACCTCGCCATCTCGCCGGACGCCGGCGACGAGGCCGTGCGCAAGGTGAACAAGCAGCCCTTCTACACCGACCGCGCGCTGTTCCAGTCCCTCGACGTGCTGCGGCAAAACGACGTCTCCGCCGACGTCTTCTACACCATCGCGCTGCCGACCGAGACGGTGCACACTGCCCGCGCGACGCAGCGCCAGATCGACCACATTGCCGCGACCTATCCCAACGCGCGCCGGCTCATGACGTGGTCGGTGCAGCTCGAGCCGGGCTCTCCCCAGTTCGAGCGGCCCGCCGACTTCGGGATGGTCACCGATCGCAGCTGCTTCGACGACTTCTACCGCGTGCACGGTGGCCTGGGGCGGGGCACGGGGGACACCTACTCGTCGCTCGGCTTCAAGATCGCCGGCTACTTCGGCGATGAGCGCGACCAGGGCGGCATCGCTGAGTTCGAGCGGCACCTGCAGCACCTCAAGTGCATGGAGTTCTGCTTTCTTGGCAAGGACCCTCGCTTTCGGAACGACCCGGCGCGTGGACGAGCGCATTGCTTTGACCGCCAGACGGCGCTCGCGGAGCGGCGAGGCATCGCGCCGCCGACGCGGCCCATCGGTGACGGCTTCGACTACACCGACGCGCTCGCCGATGAGCAGGCCCGCCGTGGCGCCCAGCCGAGGTTCTCGTGGGTGTAGGTGGCCGCAACGGACACGGCGGCGTCGCTTCGCTCACGCTGGTCGACTGCACGCTTCGCGAGGGCGAACAGTCCGCGGGCGTCTGGTTCACTGTCGATGAGAAGCTGGCGCTGGTCGATAGCCTCGCTGCGGCGCAGGTCCCGGTGCTCGACGCGGGCATGCCCGCCATCTCCTCCGAGGAGCGCGACTTCCTCCGGCGTGCCACGGGGCGGACGCACGCGCGCATCGGGGCCTCCGTCCGCGCGTTGGAGGCCGAAGTGCAGCTCGCGCTCACGTGTGGCTGCGACGAGGTCTTCCTCATTTGCCCGACGAGCGCGCTGCATCGCGAGAAGCGCCTTGGGCTCGACGAGAGCGGGCTGCATCGGCGCATTGCGACGCTCGTGCGCGCGGTGCGTTCTTCGGGCAGGACGGCCAACGTCGTCGCCGAGGACGCGTCACGTACGACGCCCGACGAGCTCGATCGGGTCGCGCGCGTGGCGGCCGACTCCGGCGCGGACTGCCTGTATCTGTGCGACACCGTCGGGGCGTGGTTCCCCTCCGCCACCGACACCTGCGTGCGCCGCGTCGCCGAGGCGGTTCCCGGGCTGAGGCTCGGTGTGCATTGCCACGACGACTTCGGCATGGCCACGGCCAATACGCTGGCCGCGATTCAAGCGGGCGTCACCGCGCCGACGGCGACCGTCAATGGCGTCGGCGAGCGCGCCGGCAACGCGTCACTGGCCGAGGTCGCCGCGGCCTGCGCCCACCTGCTCGGGCGTCCCACGGGGCTCGACCTGTCCGCTGTGGCCACGCTCTCGCGCCAAGTCGAGGCGATCACCGGCTTCGTCGTCCCGCAGCACGCTCCGCTCGTGGGCTTCAACGCCTTCCGGCACGAATCGGGGATCCACGTCGACGGGCTCCTGAAGTCCCCCGAGACCTACCAGTCCGCGGATCCCGAGGCCTTCGGGCGGGTCCACCGCTTCGTCCTGGGGAAGCACTCCGGTCGCGCGCTGCTGCGCCGCTTCGCGCGGCTCAACGGGCTGCCGGACGACGACGCCACGCTCGACCATGTGCTCTCGCTGGTGAAGGCCCGCCGACCCGAGGCCGCACGCCGGCTCTTCGCCCTGGTGCGCGAGGCGCTCGATCGCTACAACGAGACCTGCCTCGGCACGCGCGACACGGAGCTCCATCGCTTGTTCGCCGAGCGGCCGACACCGACCCAGCCCGAGCCATGACCACGCGCACGGCCCAGGTGCTGACCGCCCACGCGGTGGCGGAGTCCCGCCTCGCGCCGGGCTCGGTCTACATGGCGGTCGCGCCGGACGTGATCCTGGGGCACGACGCGACCATCGCCTTGCTCATCGGCCGCGTCCGCAAGGCCGGGCTGCGCATCGCGCATCCAGAGCGTTGCCTGTTTGCGGCCGACCACTTCGTCCCGGCCGCGACCGAAGAGCGCGCCAGCATCCTCCACGACTACGTCCGCTTCGTGGAGGAGCAGGGCGTCTCGACCGCCGCGCTCTATCAGGGCATCAGCCATCAGCTCATGGTCGAGGACCGTCGCTGCGTCCCGGGCGCGCTGATCGCGGGCGCCGACTCGCACACGACGATGGCGGGCGCCTTGGGCACCGTCGCTATCGGCTTCGGCTCGACCGACATCCTCGGCGTCCTCGTCCGTGGCGTGCTCTTTGTGCGCATCCCGGAGGCCGTGCACGTGCGCGTCGTCGGTCGCCGCGGCCCGCACGTCTCGGGCAAGGACGTGGCGCTCCTGATGATGCGGCACTTCGGCGAGGGCGGAGCGACCTACCGCGCGCTCGAGATCGAAGACCAGACGCCCTCTCGGTCGCTCACCATGGCCGATCGCATGACCCTGGCCAACATGGCGGTCGATTGCGGCGCCAAGAACGCGCTCGTCGTCCCCGACGAGGTCACCGCCGCCTACGTCACGGCGCGCGATGGCGCCCCTGCGCCTTTCGCGTTTGCGCCGCCGGTCGCGTCGGACTACCACAGCGTCGTGGAGCTCGACCTGTCGCACGTCACGCCGCTCGTCGCGCGGCCCGGGAGCCCGGCGGACGTCGCTCCGGCGAGTGACGCGGGCGGCGAGCGCATCGATCAGGTCGTCATCGGCTCCTGCTGCGGCGGGCGACTCGAGGACCTGCACGAGGCGCTCGCCGTGCTCGCCGGGCGCCGCGTGCCCGATCGCGTGCGCTTCGTCGTGACCCCCGCGAGCCGTCAAGTCTACGAAGCCGCGCTCGCGGACGGCACCGCTCTGGCTCTGTCTCGCGCCGGCGCCATGGTCACCGTCCCGAGCTGCGGCGCGTGTGGCGGCATCGACAAGGGGCTCCTCGGCGCCGGCGAGGTGTGCGTGTCGACCTCCAATCGGAACTTTCGCGGTCGTATGGGCTCCATCGAGGCCCGCATCTACCTGGCCTCTGCCGCGACGGCCGCGGCCAGCGCGTTGCTCGGCCGAGTCGCCGACCCTCGCGAGGTCGCGTGAACCTGACGGGCCCAGCCCTCGTCTTCGGCGACGAGATCAACACCGACGAGCTCCACCCGAGCCGCTTCTACAGCCTCGACGACGTGCGCGTCCGCAGCGGCTTCCTGCGCGCGGTCGAAGGCAAGGAGGACCAGGGCCAGCGCCCGTTCGAGGGCGCCATCGTCGTCGCGGGCCGCACCTTCGGCATCGGCTCCTCACGCGAGACCGGCGCGCGCGTCTTTCGGCTCGCGGGGATCCGCGCGCTCGTGGCGGTGTCGTTTGCCCGGATCTTCCACCGCAACCTGCTGAACCTGGGGCTGCTGGCCGTGACCGCCCCGGGGCTCGCCACCGTGAAGCCCGCAGACGGTGAGCTCGTGACAGTCGATCTGGCCGCCAACCTCGTGCGCTTTGGCCCCCATGCGCTGCCCATCGAGCCCCTCGACCCGCACTGGCGCGCGGTGCTCGACGCTGGAGGGCTCGCGGCCTACCTCGGGATCGAGGAGCGCTGAGCGTGCCGTACGACGCGGACGTCATCGTGCTGGGTGCCGGACCCGCGGGGCTCGCGGCCGCCACGCGCGTGCGGTGGGTCAAGGGCTATCATGCGCTGGCGGGCTCCGTCATCGTCGTCGATCCCGGACCGCCGGGCGGCCTGCTGAGCTGGGGCTCCTGCGTGCTGACCGGTCCGGGCTGGGCCTACTCGGGCGAGGCGCTCACGGCCACGCTCATGGCCGACATCGCCCGCCTTCGCATCCCGATTCGCCGCGAGCGGGTCACGGGCGTCCACCGCGACGGTCCCCGCTTCGCCGTCACGCTCGCCTCGGGTGACCGGCTCACCTGCCTCGCCGTCATCGTCGCGACCGGCTTTCGACCCCTCGGCAACGAGGCGGAGCTCTATCTCCGCGGCGTCCGCATCACCTTCAAGGGCTATGAGCACTTTCCGAGCCTCGTCCGTGCCTGCGTCAAAGATGCCACCGGGCGCGGGCTCGCGGTCATCGGCAACGCTAAGACGGCGCATCTGGCCGAGCTGCTGCGGCCCGAGGTCACCGCGGAGGCCGGCCCGCTCACGCTCGTGACCGACGAGGCGCTCGTCCAGGTCGAAGGGACCGACGCGGTCGAGGCGATCGTGCTGCGCGCCCAGGACGGCACGCTCCGCCGCATCGCGTGCGGCGCCGTGCTGCTCGACTACAACGGCTTCGAGCTCACCCCCGACTTCGCGCTCGCGGGCCTGCCGCTCGTGCGTGACGCGCGCGGCTTTCTGGCTGTCGATGCCTGGATGCGCACGTCCGAGCCCGGCGTCTTTGCGGCGGGCGACGTGACCGGCCGCTGGGCCTCGACCCTCATGGCGCTCGGCGACGGCGTCAGCGCCGGTTTTGGCGCCTATCAGCACGCGTTTCGCGCCAAGCTCGGGCGTGACCCCGTGCTGTTTGCCTATGCCGCCACGGACGCCGCCCTCCCTGCGCAGCCAAAGGACTTGCCTGAGCTGCCCGAGGACGCCGTGCCCGTCGCCGTGGGCCCCGCACCCGCGTGGATTGACGGCCACGCCACGATCGCGGCCCTCGCACTGCGGGAAGCCGTCACGACGGACGTCATCCGCGAACGCCTCACCGTCCCCATCGCGGAGAAGACCGTGACCATCCATCGCCTCTCCGAGGGCCCATGAGCGTTCTCGCCGAGCGCCACGCGCTCACCCGACGTGTGGACGCGTTCATCCGCGGCGGCACGGCCGTCGCCTTCGACGCCGTGGCGAGCGACGTGCTCGCGTTTCAGCGCCGCGCCATTCCGGCGCTCGCCCGCCTCTGGCCCGCGGATTCACCCTGGGACACGCTGCGTCCGCTGCCCATTGGCGCGATGAAGGCCCTCGAGCTGTTCGCGGGGACCGCCGACGAGCCGCGCCGTGTCTTCGAGTCGAGCGGTACCTCCGGCCAGCCCAAGAGCCGCGCCGTCTTCAGCCACGACGGGCTTGCGCTCATGGACGTGGCCATCGACGTCAACGCCCGCGAGCGCCTGTTTCCGGAGCCGGAGCGCCGGCGCATCCTCGCGTTGGCGCCGTCGCCCGCGGCAGTCCCGGCGATGATCATGGCCGCGGGCGTGCAGCGCCTCATGACCACGTTCGGCACCGGAGACAGCCGCTTCCTCGTGGGCCCCGCGGGGCTCGAGCTGGAGGCGCTCGTCGCGGACCTGGAGCGCGCCGAGTCGTCGCAGGAGCCGGTCACGCTCGTCGGGGCGAGCTTCGGCGTCGTCGCGCTGCTCGACGCGCTGGCGGCCGCGGGTCGCCGGTTTCGCTTGCCCGAGGGCTCCCGTCTGATGGACGCGGGTGGTTTCAAGGGCCGAAGCCGCGAGGTCGGTCGCCTGGAGCTCTGCGCGGGGATCGGCACCGCGCTCGGCATCCCGGCCTCGCATTGCGTCAACCTGCTCGGCATGACTGAGCTTGCAAGTCAGCTCTATGACACGCCGCCCACTCCGGGGACGGCGCCCGTGCCCCGCCCCAAGCGTGGCCCTCCCTGGACGCGAACCCGCGTGCTGGACCCCGAGACCCTCGCGCCGGTCGCACCCGGCGTGACGGGCCTGCTGTGCCACCTGGATCTGGCCAACGTCGAGCGTCCCGCGCTGCTGCTGACCGACGACCTGGGCGTCGCGGAGCCCGACGGCGACTTCCACGTCCTGGGCCGCGCCCGAGGGGCCGAGGCCAAGGGGTGCTCGCTGACCATCGAACAGCTCGTGAGCGCCGCCGCGTGAGCGCCGCCGTCTCGCCGGCGTTCTGGGTCGCGCCCGACGCCCCCGTGCAGCCGGCGATGACCGTCGCGTCGCTCGAGCACGCTGGCACTCGCACGCCCATCGGCTGGCCCGTCCTCACTCCGACCGAGCTCGAGACGCTCGCCACCTGGCTCCGTACCCGGCGCGACGCCGTGCTCGCGGGTCGCACCGTGGCCCAGATCGCCGAGGCGCTCGACACGGTCTCCGCGCGGTGGCTCGCTCCCGACTTCCCTCCGCGCCGCGCCGCGCTCCCGATCATCTCGGCCATCACGGGCTACTCCGAGGCGATGGTGGCGCACGCCATCGATCTCGAGATGACGTCGAGCCGCAAGGGCGACCTGCTCGGCGCGCTCGACGAGGAGCTCGGCTCCCACAACCTGCTCGATGGCCCGAGCCCCACCCACTACGGCACGCGGCGCGCCTTTGGGCCGGGCCTCGTCGGTGGCGTGTTCTCGGCCAACATCCCCGCGCTGCCCCACCTCACCGCGATGCGCGCGCTGCTCGTCAAGGCACCCTGCCTCGGTCGCGTCTCGCGCCATGAGCCGGTCTTCCTTCCGATGTATGCAAAATCGCTCGCCGATGTGGATCCGGGACTGGCCTCGTGCCTGGCGGTGCTCACGTGGGATCCCGCCGACGCAGGCCTCGAGGCCGCGTTCCTCGGCGCGATCGACCACCTCATCGCCTACGGAGGTGACGTGGCGCTCGCCGCCCTGCGCTCCAAGCTTCCGCCGACGACCGACGCCACGTGGCACGGACACCGGATGGGCTTTGCCGTCGTGCTCCGCGAGGCGCTCACACCAGACGGCCTGAGCGCGCTGGCTCACGCCCTCGCGTACGACTTCAGCGTTTTCGACCAGCACGCCTGTCTCGCGCCCCAGGCCGTCTTCGTCGAGGACGGAGGCGCCGTGAGCCCTCACGCGCTCGCCGAGGCCGTGGCCTCGGCCATGGCCGACTGGGCGCAAACGCTCCCGCCCCGACGTCTGGCGGTGGAGGAGGCGACGACCCTCCGCGCCGCGGTCGATCGCGCGACGGTGCGGTCGTTGATGGACCCGGACGTCCGTGTCCTAGGTCCCGCGCGCGGCGTCCAGGGCGTCGTCGTGCTTGATCCAGAAAAGGCGCTCGCGGCCACGCCGCTCGACCGCTTCGTCCGCGTCGTGCCTCTCGACGACGCGCTCGTCGAGGTCCCAGCGCTGCTCCGCGCGCATTCCGGACGACTTCAGGGCGCTGCGGTCGCCGGTGTCGGTCCCCGCCTCGAGCGTCTGAAGGCCACGCTCGCTCGGCTCGGCCTCAACCGCCTGTGCCCCCCCGGTCTGATGGGAACGCCCAGCATGCGGTGGCGCCACGATGGCCACGCCTGCCTCGCCCGGCTGGTGCGCTTCTGCGACGACGAGTCGCGGCCGCCGCGTTAGTTACAATCTGAGGAGCTCTCGCGGATGATCGCGCGGCAGGCCTTCGAGTCGCAGTAGCTCGTGTCCTTCAACGCGATGCCTTTGCAGTCGTTGGTCTCGCAGTAGGTCTTGTCGCCGGTGGCGATGCCCTTGCAGTCACCGGACTTGCAGTAGCTCTTGTCCTTGACCGCGATGCCCTTGCAGTCAGCGGTCGCGCAGTAGCTCTTGTCCTCGGTCGCGATGCCCTTGCAGTCGTTGGTGTCGCAGTAGCTCTTGTCTCCCGACGCGATGCCCTTGCAGTCGTTGACCGACAGCTCGGCGGCCCGAAACGGATCGGGGAACGTGTAGCCGGTGGTCTTCACGTCGGGCGCGGGCGCCCCGCACACCGCCACGTAGTCACCGCAGCAGTCGCCTGCCTTGTCGCAGCCGTCGTCACAGGTGCACGGGTTCTTGTCGAGGAACGTACCGCAGTAGCCCTTGCACGAGGTGATCGCTGGGGGCGCCTCGATGTCCTTCAGGTCGGACAGCGCGCCCTTGTCGGTCGGCTTCGGCACGTCGGCCGGAGGTGGCGCGGTCTTGGTGTCGGTGGTGCCCGCCGTGCCCGTCGGCGTGGGTTCGACGTACTCGATGACCCTGTTCTCGGTGCAAGCCAGCAGCGGCAGAAAGACGAGGAGAGCGAGAGGGCGAGTTGGGCGCATGGCCGAGTCTACCCCGGCGGCGCGCCCCAACGCCACCGATTCAGGGGAGGCCGTTCTTGAGGTAGCCCTTCACCACGTCGCAGATGAACGCGTCGTCCGGGCAGCAGACCTGATCGCCGACGAGCCCGCCCGCAGCGGCCGCGTACTTCCCGGGGTTGACGCACATGCGGTAGCCCTTGTTCGGGTAGTAGTAGGCCCACAGGAAGCACATCTCCTTGTTCCCCGACTCGCCGAACTGGAGCGTGTCCGGCGTATCGTTGAACCAGGTGCAGCGATAGCGGAAGCCCTCGCCCTTCTTCATCTCCAGGTCGGGCGTGAAGTTGACGACCGGCGGCTCCGACCACGAGTACGGCTTCTCACCCGGGTAGAGCGGCGTGCCGGGCTTGTCCTTGGCCGTGGAGAACTGGATCTCGACGTTGGTGCCCTTGGCATGCGTGTGGCCCGTGAGCGCGAAGACGTGGCTACCCTCCCACACGTCGATGAAGTTCCACGGCGTGGTGTACTCCTTCCCAGGCGGGATCTTGAAGTCGGGCGTGCCGTAGAAGAGGAGCCCGACCTCGGCCTTGACCTCCGCGGGATCGATGGTCAGGAACTCGACGTCCGCGTGCGCCGTGACGTCCTCCGGGTAGTAGTTGAGGTAGTGCGCCTCCAAGCGAATCATCTGGTGCGGCTCGAGCTTCCACGCGGTGCCCGGCGGGAAGGACAGCGTCTCGTCCGGAATCTGCGAGATCATGAGCGGCAGCCCGTCACCCGAGAGCGTATCGGTGAACGGCGTGCACTCGAATGGCGTGGGCTGCTCCTTGGTGTCCTTGGTCGCGTAGACGATGAGGTGGTGCGAGCCCTTCTGCATCTTCGTGTGGATGCCCTTGATCCAGAGCGGCATCTCGTTGTCGAGCCGCTTGACGACGCACTTCGTGGTCTCGGCGCCCGGCTTCATGCTCCAGTCACCGAGGAAGGTGCTGTAGATGGCCTTGCCCGGCTTGGGGAGGTCCTGCCCGATGTCCTGGGTGACGTCGACCGGCGGCGTTCCTGGGTCTGCGGGTGGCGTGCCCGGATCCGACGGCGGCGTGCCGGGATCCGATGGCGGTGTCCCGGGGTCGCCGGGCGGCGTGCCCGGATCCGACGGCGGCGTGCCCTGGTCGAGGGGCCCGGTGGTCCCGCCCGTGTCGGTTGGCGTGCCGGAGTCCAGCCCGCCGGTCGTCCCGGGCGTGTCCGCTCCCGAGGTCGCACCGAGATCGGTCGTGATCGACGTCGACGCGACCGAGGTCGCCTTCTCGCAGCCGAGTGAGAGGTTGATGGTGAGAACGACAGCAGCAAGTGAGGTACAGCGCAGCATCGGGCGGGATGCTGCCATGGCCCGTTGCGGCGATGCAACACCTTTTGCGGCGTGGGGCGCCTCGCCCCGTCGCAGAAGGGCCAAATTCTTGCGTCGAACCCACGCGGGGTTATCGTCGTTCGGTCGCCATGGGGGACCCACGCGTGTCAATCGAGACCCACTCCGACCCGGCGCCCGGAGACGACTCCGGCGCAGCTCCAGATCGTCGCTGGATCCCCATCGGGACCGGCGGCACGGTAGCCGACCTCAAGAAGGTCGTCCGCGAGCTCAAGCAGAAGTGGCGCAGCCGATACGACTACCGCATCAAGGCGCAGCCGGATCCGCGCGAGCCGTATCAGCTCTGCGTGAAGCACCGCGGCTGAACTAGCCCGCGCGCCCCGTAGCCTACAGTGGAATGTTGCCGTGCTTCTTGGGCGGGTTGGACTGGCGCTTGGTGCCAAGCATCGCGATCGCGTCACAGAGCGCGGGCCGCGTGTCCGCCGGCTCCAGGATGGCGTCGATGTAGCCCAGCGCCGCGACCTTGAGCGGCGAGGCGAACGTCGCGCGATAGTCCTGGATGTAGTCCTGGCGCGCAGCGGCAGGATCCTCCGCGGCGGCGATTTGGTCCTTGAACACGATATTGACGGCGCCATCGGGCCCCATGACCGCGACCTCGGCGGTCGGCCAGGCGAAGTTGAGGTCCGCACGGATGTGCTTGGACGCCATGACGTCGTAGGCGCCGCC
>SXOX01000138.1 GCA_005776585.1 Pseudomonadota bacterium
GAGGCGCAGCTCGACCGGTTCATGTTCTCCATCGACGTGCGCTATCCGGCCCTCGACGAGGAGCTGCGCATCGTCCAGGCCACGACCAGCGGGCTCGACGCGCCCGTCGATCGCGTGCTCACTCCGGAGCAGCTGCTCACGTTCCGCCGTCTCGTGCTCTCGGTTCCCGTGGCCGATCACGTGGCACGCTATGCCGTCCGCCTCGTGCAGGCCTCGCGTCCCGTGAGCGAGACCGCGACCGGCTTCGTCAAGAGCTACGTGAGCTGGGGTGCCGGACCGCGCGCCTCGCAGTTCCTGATCATCGGCGGCAAGGCGCGGGCGCTCATGGACGGCCGCTATGCGGTCTCGACCGACGACATCCGCGCGCTCGCCCGCCCGGTCCTGCGTCACCGCATCATCCCGAACTTCCACGCCGAGGCCGAGCGCATCACGAGCGACGACGTCGTCGGCCACCTGCTCGAGCAGGTTACGCCCTAGCTCCACGTGGCGCAGACCACCAATCGCGATCCGGCGACGTTGCTCGATCCGGCGCTGCTGGGCCGGCTCAAGGCGCTGCAGCTGCGCGCGGTCGGCCTCGTCGACGGCGTACTCACCGGCATCCACAAGAGCCCGCACCACGGCTCGAGCGTCGAGTTCGCCGAGCACAAGGAGTACGCGCACGGTGACGAGGTGCGCCACATCGACTGGAAGGTGTTTGCCCGCAGCGACAAGTACTACGTCAAGCGCTATGAACAGGAGACCAATCTCCAGGCGGTCCTGCTGGTCGATGCCTCGGCGTCGATGCTCTACGGCTCCGCCGGCGCCACGGCAACCAAGTGGGACTATGCGATGGCCCTCGCCGCCGCGCTCGGCTACGTGTCGCTGCGCCAGATGGACGCGATTGGCCTCGTCGTCTGCGACGAGGAGGTGCGACACTGGGTCCCGCCGCGCAGCCGCTCGTCGCACCTCATGCATCTCTGCGACGTGCTCGTCTCGTCCACCCCCGAGCGTGGCCGGCGCACGCACCTGCACACGGGCGTCAAGCGGCTCTCCGAGGTCTTCACGCGCCGCGGCCACGTCTTCGTCATCAGCGATCTGCTGGATCCGGATCGCGCCTATCTGCCCGTACTCAAGCAGCTCGAGTCGCGCGAGCAGCACGTCCACTTGCTCCACGTGCTGGATCCGGCCGAGCTGAGCTTCCCCTTCGACGAGGTCTCCATCTTCCGCTCCCTGGAGGCCCCCGCGCGCGTGCTGGCCGAGCCGCGGGCGATGCGCGACGCCTATCTGCGCGAGATGGGCCGCTTTCGCGACGAGCTCCGCGCCGTCTGCTTCGAGGCCGGTATGGACTACGTGCTCTGCGACACGAGCCAGCCCCTCGAGACCCTCCTCAGCAGCATGCTCGGGCCGAGCGCGCGCGCCCCCTCGCGCGTGGGGAGGTTCTAGCCCGTGGGCTTCGAGCAACCGGGCTACCTCTGGGGCGTGCTGGCGGCCGCCATCCCGTTGCTCATTCACCTCATCTCGCGTCGGCGGGCCAAGGTGATCGACTTTCCGGCCATCGACTTTGTCTTGCGCTCCAACAAGCAGATCGCGCGGCGGCTCAAGCTCCGCCAGTGGATGCTCATGGCGCTCCGTATGGCGCTCCTGGCCGCCGTGCCGCTCGCCTTCGCCAAGCCGTTCACGACCTCGACCGCCGCGGAGCTCACCGTGGGCTCCACGCCGGGCAGCGTCGTCATTGTCATTGATCCCTCGTTCTCCATGGGCTACCAGCCGGAGGGCCAGAGCGAAACGCTGCTCGAGAAGGCGCGAAAGAAGGCGCGCGACGTGCTGGGCGAGCTGCGCGCCGAGAGCGACGCGGCGGTGGTCGTGGCCAGCTCCCCACCGCGGTCACTTACGCCGACGCTCGTCTTCGACAAGCGGCCGCTGCTGTCGGAGCTCGACCGCATCGAGCTCGAGCACAGCGCCGCCGACCTCCAAGGCGCGCTGCGGCTCGCCGAGCAGATGCTCGTCACCTCGGGACAGCCACGCCGGCGCGTCGTGCTGCTGTCGGATCTCCAGGCGTCGGAGTGGGAGGGCATTACGCGGCCGTGGTCGCTCGATCGCGCCCCGGACGTCACCGTCGTGGATCTGCTGCCCAAAGACGAGCACGGCAACGTCGCCATCACGAGCGTGCTCGCCGTGCCCGAGTCGGGCGGGCTGGGCCGCGACGTGCGCGTCAAGGTCGCGGTGCTCAACGATCGGCCGCAGCCGTTCGAAGACGTGATCACGGTGCGGGTCGGCGATCGCACGGCCAAGTCCATCCTGAAGATCCCGCCTCGCCAGACCGGCGAGAAGGAGTTCACCGTGCGCGTTCCGGAGGCGGGGCCGGCTATGGCGTCGAGCTCCATCGTCGAGATCCCGGCCGATCGGCTTCCGGGCGACAACAAGCTGCCGTTCACCATCGACTTCCTGCGGCGGGTGCACGTGCTCGTCGTCAACGGTGCGCCGCGGACGGTGCCCTACAAGGACGAGACGTTCTTCCTCCGTGCCGCGCTGCGCCCCGGGCGGGAGCCGACCTCCCGCATCAACCCGACCTACGTCAAGCCCGACGAGCTGGCGCCGTCCCAGCTCGCGTACGTCGACGTCGTCGTGCTCGCCAATGTCGGCCTGCTCGATCCGCCGCAGGTCCAAGGCCTCCTCCAGTGGGTCAAGGGCGGCGGAGGCCTGTTCATCACGGTGGGTGACAATGTGCAGCCAGACATCGTCAACACCACGATGCGTGAGCTGCTGCCGCTGCCGCTGCGCGAGGTGCGCGCGGCCGAGGTCGGCGCCGACGGACAGCCCAAGAACCCGCTCTACTTTGCGGGCGTCGAGACGACCCATCCGCTGCTGCGCCCGTTTGCGCATCTCCCCGACGCGAGCCTCTACCTCGCACGCACCGGGACGCACACGCTGCTCGACACGGTGGCGACCGAGGGCACGCGCGTGCTCATGAGCTACAGCGATGGCTCACCGGCCCTCGTCGAGCGCACCCTCGGCCAGGGGCGGTCGCTGCTGCTCACGACGTCGATAGACCGCGATTGGACGGATCTGCCCTTTCGCACGAGCTTCCTGCCGCTCATCCAGCAGACGATGCTCTACCTCGGCGGCAAGCTCGACCGCCCCCGCGACGCGATGGGCACGGTGGGCGAGGTGCGCGTCCTGCCCGTCGGACGCGACGACGTCTCCATCGAGGTCACGCGCCCCGATGGGCGCGTCGTGACCTTTGCGCAAGGCGATCTCGCCACGGGCGACGTGCGCTTTCATGAGACCGGTCTCGCGGGCGTCTATCGGGTCCGGCACGTGCGCAAGCAAGGCGGCGAGGAAGAGCAGTTCGTCATGCACGTCGATCCGCGCGAGTCGGTGCTGCGCACGCTCGACCGCGCCTGGGTCGAGACGCTCCTCCGCTCGGGCCAGGCCCCCGCCGTCGCCGAGGTGATGGCACCCATCCAGGCGCCGCCGCAGCGCAAGGGCGAGATCTGGCCGATGTTGCTCGTGGCGATGTTCTTCCTGCTGGGCTTCGAGACCTGGTTCGCGTTCTCAAAGGCGTAGCGGTCGACTCCAACCCGTGGCGGAGCGGGTGCCCTGCCGTCCGACCGCGCGCCGGCCCCGCATCCCACGGGTCCGGGCCGATCACCGTCAGGCGGGCTCATGGATGGACCTGTCGAAACTAGGCGAAGTCGAGCGGGCTCGCATGACCGGGCTTCACTTCGCCGAAGTGGTCTCACATCACGAAGTCGAGTTCGCGGTCCTGCAAACCGGCACGCGAGGAGCACGCCAGGCGTATCGCCGTCACCGGCAAGCCTGGCTGCCGTCAACGGAGGTGGTGCTTGCCGCGATGTTCACGCGTGCGCGGCACGTCGTCGTTCCAGGTCTCCTTCTCGTAGCGATGATGCGCCTTCCGCAGGGCCTTCTCGTAGCGGCGCTCGTCCTTCCAAGCCTCCTTGGCGCGGTGCTTCTGTTCTTTCCGGGCGTGCTTCTCGAGCTTCCACGCGTGCTTCTCGGCGATGCCTCGCCGTGGGTGCTCCTGCCAGTGGTCCTGACCGCGAACGCGTGGTGCACGGACATGGGCGGGACCGCCGCGGAGCCAACGCGCAGAGTGCCCTGGGCGGTAGTGGACGTAGGCCCCACGCGGTGCATGTCTGAGCCAGACCGGAACGACGACCGGATCGGCCACCACCCAGGCGCCACTCCAGTCCGACGCGTGGTACCAGCGATCGTGATGGCGGGCCCAGTACCAGCCGGCGCTGAAGAATACCTCCTCGCGATGTTCCGGGACGATGTAGACGCCCGGCGCCACGAGGACCAGCGGTGGCGCGGCCTCGAATCGCACTCCAGGGATCTGAATGCTCACGTGAATCTGAGCGTCGGCGTTCGACGGCGCGATGGCGCAACCGGCGAGGCCGAGCGCAACGACCAGCGCGGCTCGGGAGGCGAACCGACTGGGATGGCGAAGCGAGGTCTGAATCGTACGCATGAGATACCTCCTGGCCGCCATGGCGCACTTCAGCGGGCGGCCGTTGACAAACATCTGACAGCAAGCGGCGGGCCAGCCTTCGCGGGGGCGACGTAGAGCGATCTGGGGCTTCGGGCCTCCCGATTCGCGCCTTGGGAACTGTCCCGGCCACATGCGGCCGGGACACACCGCGGTCAGAGCCAGTAGCGGCCGTTGAAGCCCTTCGGGACACTGCCGACACTCGGCGTCCGAGTGTGACCGTCTCGAGCGAAACTCTGGGACGGGGACAGAAATTTCGTCCGCAATTGGCTCCCGCGATCGCGGCTCATGGCCTCTGCCGTTTCTCTTTTCGCGGGTCTGACACCGATGGCCCGACATTTGCGGATGGGGGCGAAGTCCCTTCGGGGATGACAACCAACCACCCGTACAGTTCCGATTGACATCGGAGGGGGAAAATATGCGC
Source organism: Pseudomonadota bacterium (assembly GCA_005776585.1). GTDB lineage: Bacteria > Myxococcota_A > UBA9042 > SXOX01. The sequence continues at coordinate 4,914 of SXOX01000138.1, forward strand.
AAATTGACTTGGGCCCATGCAGCCATCTTCGCAGCCACAGTCTCGGCCATGTCCGCGACGGGCATGGCCACGAGCGTGCTCGTGGGCTGCGGAGCTTCAGAGGACTCGAAGGCGGCGGGAGCCGCGGATGGAGCGACGGTCTCGAACGACACCGGTGGCTCGACCGACACCGGTCAGGTGTCGACGGGGACGGGGACGGTCAAGGGCCGGCTCACGTCATCCGACGGCAACCAGCACGTCAGCCCGTCGATGAAGGGCAAGGCCGATGTGGCGTCGCGGACCATCGGCGGTGCCGAGGTGGGTGCTGTGGCCGTGTCGACTGTCGGCGCCAACGCGCGACAGGTGGGCAAGGCCGACATCGCGGCCGACGGGAGCTTCACGATTACGCAGCTGCCGTCCGTCGAGGGTCCGTTCCTCGTCCAGGCGTTGGCGAAGGCCGACGGCTAGGTCGTGGGTCAGGTCATCGCGGCGGGCTCGCTCGCCGACGGCTGGACCCTGACGACGCTGGCCATGAGCCACGAGACGACGGTCGAAGCGGCCGCGTTCACGAGCATCGTCGCGTCTGGCAAGGCGGCGGCTGACATCGACGTGATCGGGTTGATGACGAACATCAGCGCCGAGATGGCGGCCTCGGTCGACTCGGGGGCCACGCTCGCGGGCGTCGTCCAGGCCTCCGAGAAGGCCTACCTCGCGACGTTGAGCGCGTCGGCGAAGAGCCAGGTGAGTGCCAAGGCGGTCGCGAGCGCGAAGGCCTCGGCTTGGGCCAAGCTCACGACGTCGCTCGAATCAGCCAAGGACATGACCGCCGAGGCCAGCGCCTGGGCGACGTTCATGGCGGAGGCCAACGCGGCGGTCGCGGCATCAGCCAAGGTCGACGCGACGGCCACGGCCAGCGCGCAAGCCGCGGCGGCGTTCACGATGTCGGTCGAGGCGAAGTCCAAGGCCTCTTCCGCGGCGAATCACGCGACAGCGTTGGGTGCCCTGCTCACGGCGCGCGCGGAGCACTCGGCGCAGGCCGCGGCCATCATCGAGGCCAACGCCAGTGCGGACGCGAAGGCCAAGCTCGACGCGGCGTACAACGCCTTCCAGGCGGGAATCGCCACGTCGGTTGACCTCAAGGCGGCGGCCGCGGCGAACGCAACGCTCGTGGCGAGCCTGACCAGCGGCGCAAGCTCGGTCATGTCCGTCGCGCTCGGCGCCAAGGCCGACGCGGGCAGCAAGGCCATCACGGCGGCCGCTTCGGCCAAGGCCACCCTCCAGACGTCGCTGACGGCGGCTGCAAAGGCCAATGACGTCGCTACTGCCGCAGCCACGGCCTATGCGGACTACAACGCGGCCATCACGGCGGCGGTCAGCGGGTCGGCGAGCGGCAGCCTGTCGGCCGGTGAGCTCTCGTTTGTGACCTCAGCGGCCGCGAGCGCCAACGGCAGCATCGGCGCGATCCTGGACCTGAGCTCGATCATCACGACGAAGGTCGGTGCCGAGATTACGGGCTCGATTTGGGCTGCGCTCGGCGCCCAGGGGGGCGCGAACGGTCTCGTCTCCGGCCTCACCGTCCCGAACGCGCTCGACGCGACGACGGCGCAGGTGCTCTCGGTCGGGGCCGATGGCAAGACCGAGGTCCTCGCGAGCGGCTCGGTCGACGCGGCGACCAAGTCCTTCACGATCGCGAACGTGACCGAGTCGAAGGCGAGCCTCCACGTCGTGCAACTCCTGGCGGCCGACGGCAAGGTCATCGGCGCGGCCAAGCTCTCGGGTACCATTGAAGGGACGGCCAAGTTGACGTCGCTCCCGGTGTCGGCCGAGACGTCCGCCGAGGCGCTCGTGACGCTCGCGATGGCCCAGAAAGGCGTGGCCCTCGCATCGATTGACCAGGGCCAGCTGATGGCCCACATCGACGCGGCGATTGGCGCTTCGGCGATGGCGGAGGGCAAGATCGACGCGCTGGCTCAGGCCGAGATCGCGGCTCAGGCCACCTTGGCGGGTGCCCTCTCGACGAATACGGCGGCCCTGGCGACGGCGCATGCGAGCGCCACCGCGACGCTCGAGGCGGCGCTCAAGGCGTCGGCCTCCGCGGACGTGGCCGTCAAGGCTCAGGCGGACTTCGAGGCGGCCATCCAGGCGGCGACGAAGGCGGCAGCCAGTGGCAAGGCCTCGGTCGCAGCCAACGCGACGGCTCAAGCGAGCGCGACGTTCTCGGCAGTGACGAAGGCGGCGGCCGGCGCGCAGGCCACGCTGTCGGCGACGGCAGAGGCTCGGGCCCAGCTCGACGCGGCGGCCTCGGCCTCGGCGGCCATCCACGAAGCGGCAGGGAAGGCCAACGCGGAGGCGGCTATCGGCGCCAAGGTCGACACGGCGTGGACCGCGCTGGTCTCGGCGACGGCGAGCGCGAAGGACGCGAGCGCCATTGCGAAGGCGGGCTCGTCGTTCAAGACGTCCATCGTCGGCGATGGCAAGCTGGGCCTCGAGACGAGCGGCGCGCTCGGCGCCTACTTCGACTCGAAGTACAAGCTCGACCTCATCGGCAAGGCGGCCGTCGAAGCGGCGATCACGGCGGGCGGTACCGCAGCGGCGGCCTTCCAGTCGTCGGTCAAGGTCGCGGCCGACGCCGCGGTCCAGGCCAGCGGCTCGGTGAACGGCGCGACCGTCAAGGCCATCGTGGACGCCACAGCGAAGGCGTGGGCGACCTACGAGGCGGCGGCGTCGGTGAACCTGACCGGCGCTGGCACCGTCAGCGCGGGCGACGCGTCGCTGTTCACGCAGATGATTGTGTCGGCCTCCGCGGCGAAGCAGGGCGGCATCCAGTAACGACCGGCGCTCGCCAATTCAGCGTCCGGGGCTCGGGCCGTCCACTTCGGGACGACCGAGCCTCGGGCTCCCTACCTGCCCGAGCCGCGGTCGAGGCCGTGCTGGTCCATCCAGCGGTAGACCTGCTTGCGGTTGCGTCCCACCATCGTCGCGAGCCGCGACACGTTGCCCCCACAGCGCTCCAACAACGCGATGAGCTCCTCCTTCGAGGGCGGACCGTCCATCGGCTCGGCCGGCCCGTCGTCGGGATCGGCCACCGCGCCCGCACCCTGGATCTCCGGATCGAGCATGGACACGTCGAAGGCGGTAGCCTCCGGATGGAGCACGGGCAGACGCTCCGCAAGGCGCCGCACCTCACGTACGTTCAACGGCCAGTCGTAGCAAAGGAGCGCCTCGACGGCGTCGACCGACCACGGAATGGCCCGCCCCGCGGGTGGCATGAAGCGGGCCAGCAACAGGAGCAGGTCGTCTTTGCGCTCCGATAGCGAGGGCATGCGGACCACGATGCCGGCGAGGCGCGCGTAGAGGTCATCGCGAAACGCGCCCTTGCGGACCGCCTCCAGGAGGGGCCGGTTGGTGGCCGCGACGATGCGGACATCGACGCGAGTCGGGCGCGTGGCCCCGACCGGGGTGATTTCGCCCTCCTCGAGCGCGCGGAGGAGCTTTGGCTGCACGTCGAGCGGCATCTCGCCAATCTCATCCAGGAAGAGCGTGCCTCCGTGCGCCCTGGTGAAAGCGCCGCCCTCGTCGCTGACCGCGTCGGTATAGGCGCCGCGACGATGCCCGAACAGCGCGTTCTCGACCAGCGTATTGGGCAGAGCAGCGCAGTTGAGCGCCACGAATGGCCCTGTGCGTCCACTGCGGGCGTGCACGGCGCGGGCGACGAGATCCTTGCCCGTGCCCGTGGCGCCCATGGCCAAGACCGGAAGCGTGCTTGGGGCGGCGCGGCGCAACAGCGTGCGAAGCTCGGCGACCTCGCTCGTGCGCCCGACGAGCCCCAGGTCGTCCGCTTCGGGCGGCGGCGGCTCACCGCGAAGGACCAACATGACAGACGCGCCGAGCCGAAGGACGTCGCCGGGCTTCAGGCGCTCTTGGTCGACGCGGCGCCGATTGACCCACGAGCCGTTCGTCGAGCCGCGATCGACGAGCACCAGGCCGTCTCCGGTGCGGTCGAGCTCAAGGACCGCGTGGAGTCGCGAAACGCCCGCGTCGGGAAGGACCCAACCCGCGGGCCCGACATCCGCAGCCTCCCGCCCGATGGGCGTCTCGCGTCGACTGACCTCAAATATCCGGTCGACTGCGCCGACCCCCGGGGTATGGCACAGCCGCAGACACCACGTCACCGCGCGCTTCTCCGAGCCGCGCAGGCTCGACAACGCTGGAACGACCAATGGCGTCTTCTCGGTCATGGCCCGTCCAAGGATACCACCCGCCGATGTCCCCGTCCCACTTCTCGACGGGACACCGTCTCATCGCGTTGAACCCCCAACGCCGGGCTCCCGAGCAGGCAATCGCGTGACGCAGAGCCTGTGAGCGCCGCGGGGAGCCATGGCATGTCGCTTGCCATGGTCGAGGCACGGGAAGCGCGCGGCGCGACCCCTCACAACCCAAGCTCGAGGAGCATGACCATGCGACACTTCAACACGATCCGTACCTTCATCGCCGGCGCCGCCATTGCCCTCGTGGGCTGCCAGGGTGGAACTGGAAATACGTCCGATTCGACGGGCAAGGTCCGAATGGCCCTGTCGAGCAACGCGGACGCCGAGGCCAAGGTCCACGTTCTCGTGACGGGCAACGCGAACGGCAAGGTCGAGCTGGACAAGGAGCTCGTCCTCGACGCGCACGGCTCGCTCGTGGCCGAGTTCACTCTGTCGGCCGGCAGTCACACGCTCGACGTCGAAGTTCTGGACTCGACCGGCGCCAAGGTGACCGGCTCCGGCTCGGCGAACGTGAATGTCGACGCCGGTGGCTCGCTGAACCTGAACATCGACCTCGGCCTGAATGCGACGCTGGACGCGTCCGCCGATGCGAAGGCCTCGGGGAGCGTCGACGGGAACGCCAACGCTTCAGGCAACGCCGAAGCCAGCGGCTCGGCGAGCGCCTCGGGTGAGATCGGCGTCGACATTGGCGCCTCGGCGAGCGGCGCCGCGTCGGCTCAAGGCAACGCAGACGGCTCGGCGTCTGGTGAGGTCGATGCCGGCGTCGATGCCGGCGTCGATGCGAAGGCCAATGCCGGCGCCGAGGGCGAGAGCGACGACGGCGAGGAGTCCGAGGGTTCAGTCACCGTGTCGATTACGGTGACCGCCTCGGCCGAGTCGGACGACGACGACGGTGACGACACCTCCGCGAGCACCGGCGTCACCATCGGGCTGAGCCTCTAGGCGGATGCCCTGGGGCGCTGTGAGAGAGCCGACTCGGCGCCCCGATGTTCCCCCTGGCGTGGCGGGGACGGACCCCACCACCGGCGAAAGCCGCCGTCCCCGTCACGCATCTCCCTTCACCGCGATCTTCCCGACCGCTCGCAGGCCCCCAGCACCCTCGCCGACACGGCGTTACCAGCCGCGCGGTCGCATCTGTTACTATCGCCAGATGGCCCGCTCGCTCGCATCAGCGCTCGTCGCCGTCGCGCTCCTTGGCTGCGCGGAAGCGTCCGACGCTCCCGATGGCAGCGCCGCAGTCGAGCTGTCCTGGGGGTCGCCCGACGCCGCGAGCGCGGTGCCGGACACAGGGCGCGCGGCAGCGGACGCCATCGCGCCACTCGAACTGAGCGGCCCGACGACAGACACGGCATCCGACGTCGTCTCCCCGGACCTCGCGATGCCCGACCTCCTGCCGGACACGCCAGCGCCTGACGCCGCCACCGCCTTGGACTCTGCCACCGACGCTGCGGCCGACGCTGTCCCTGACTCTGTCCCCCACGCTGCCTCGGACTCTGCCGCCGACTCCGCCGCGCCTCCACCGCCGAGCGCTCCCCCCGATCAGTGGGGCCCCTATCCCGTCGGCACGCGCGCCTACACCTTCTTCGACCCCGTACGCCTGCGCTGGCTGGCCACGCAGGTTTGGTATCCCTCGCAGCCCTCGACCGACAGCCCCGCCGTCTATGTCGGGTTGATTCCGGGCAAGGCGGTCGTGGACGTCGCGCCCGACTCCTCGAAGTCGCCCTGGCCGATCGTGTTGTTCTCGCACGGCTTCAAGGGCATCAATGCCCAATCGGTCGGGTTCACCGAGTATGTCGCAAGCCACGGGTATGTCGTCGTGGCCCCAAACCATCCTGGGAACACACTGTTCGACTTCGGGTCGAAGGACAAGGACGTCGCCCAGACCTCACTCGAGCGCCCGAAGGACCTGGCCTTCGCGCTCTCCGCGCTGTTGAGCCTGGACGCAGGTGACCCGCTGCACGGCCTCGCCGATGCGACCCGTATCGCGGTCACCGGGCACTCGTTCGGCGGCTGGACGGCGCTGATCGTGGCGGGTGGTAACGTCGATGTCGATGCCGCCAAGGCCGCGTGCGACTCCGGCGCTCCCTCTGATATCTTCTGCAAGTACCTTCCGTATTTTCCGGCCGGACAGACCATCGCGCTGGCCCCGGCCATGGCTGGTCTCAAGGCCGCGGTGATCCTGGCCCCCGGCGGCTACTCGTCGCTGGGTGACCCCGGGCTCGCCAAGGTGGGCATCGCGACGCTCGTGATGGGCGGGACACTCGACAAGACGACGCCGGTGCCCATCGAGATCGATCCGATCTATGGGGGGTTGGCCCAGACCGGGCACAAGATGGAGGTCGTGCTCGAGAAGGCCGATCACATGAGCTACACCAACATTTGCGCTGTACCGGGCGCCGCGGCGTTCATACCGGACTTCTGCGGGGACCCGAACATGCTCTCGGGCGACAAGGCGCTCGCCGCTGCCGGTGCGTTCGCCGTTGCCTGGCTTGGCACCTTCGTCAAGGGCGAGCTGGGGATGCTGCCGTACTTGGACACGTTGGCGAAGACGCCCACGGTCGCCTCGTCGAAAAAGGCGGGTTGGTAGGTCTATCGCGGGCGCAGCCTTACGGCGATGAGCGTCGCCAAGCCACACAGCAGCGTGATTGGCGGGAGGTGTCCGGGCCACGATGAGGGCGTGATCCAGGCGCGACCTCCTAGCCCCACGAGGTGAGCCACGACGAGCAGCGCGGCGAGCAGAAACGCGCGGTCGAGCCCGACCCAGCGCCGCACGCGGGCGTCGAGCATCAGCGCGCACGCAGCGGCCCCCGAGAGCAACGCGAGCTCCGCCAACCAGGTGAAGTGCGGCCCGACGTAGAGCTTGGCGTAATAGGCCGGTGACAGCAGAAACAGCGACAGCAAGACGTGCAGGAGCACCGAGACGCGGAGGCCCGAGACCCAGGGGCCACTCCGCCAGTCGAGCCCACGGGCGCGACGCAGTCCCAACGCCACGAGCGCGCCGGTCGCGTAGATGCAGAGGGCCTTGTTCAGCAGTGTGGCCATGCCGGTCGGAGCGCCCGTACCGAAGACGACGTAGCGGACGACCGCGTAGGCGAGCCCGAGGGCCAGCAGCGCCAGGTGCGGCGTCATGTGCGTGCCAGGGCGCGCGCTCAGAAGATGGGGATGCAGAGCTGAATGAAGCACTTCACGCACAGGCCCGGGCAGCCAGGGCAGGAGTACTGCGATGGGACCGCCTGCGCGACGCAGTTACCACCGGAGGTGCACACCCCGGGGACCTCGACGTCGCTGCACAGGTCCACCTCGTACTTCGCCGTGCAGATCTGGCCCTGCTTGATGACGCAGGAGCCGCCCTTACACACGCCCTCGGGGCACTTGCCGGCGCCGCTCTTGCAGTACACGCCGTCTTTCGAGATGCATTGGCCGAACTGACAGGTGCCTTGGCCACACTGGGAGTCCCCCGTGTTGCACGGGGGGCCGCTGATGGGGTTGTACTGACATCCCGTCAGGGGGCTACAGCCATTGTCCTGTGTACACGGGTTGTTGTCGTTGCACTTGACGAACGGCCCGGCCACACACTTGCCGCCCTTGCAGTAGTCGTTCTCGGTGCACGCATTCTGATCGTCGCAGGCGACCGCGTTGTTCTTGTGTTGGCAGCCATTGGCCGGGTCGCACCAGTCGTCGGTGCAGGCGTTGTTGTCGTCGCAGTTCAGAAACCCCGAGCCGACGCACTTGCCGCCCACACAGACCGACGTCTGGGTGCAGACGGTCTGATCGTCACAGGCCTTCTTGTTGGGGGTGTGTACGCACGAACCGTCCGTCTGGCACTTGTCATTGGTGCACTCCTTGCCGTCGTCGCAGAGCCCCTCGTTGGTCTCGCCGTCGCAGTCGTTGTCGAGGTCGTCGCAGATCTCCTGGGCCTTGGGGTTGACCTTCGTGTTCAGCGGAGCGCAGTCCTCGGCGTCGGGCACGTTGTCGTTGTCGTCGTCCTTGTCGCACGCGTCGCCTTGCGGGTCGCCGTCGGTGTTCACCTGGTCGGTGTTGGCGTTGATCGGGCAGTTGTCAGCCGTATCCAGAATGGTGTCGTTGTCGTCGTCGTCGTCGACGCAGTCCGCCAGCCCGTCCTTGTCACCGTCTTGAGAGGCGTCGTCGGCCACGCCGTCGCAGTTGTTGTCGAGCCCATCGCAGAGCTCCGGCTCCGGCGTCTTGGCGTCACACGTGCCCGCACCCTTGGCCGGATCGCAGTGCAGCACGCCGACGCAGGTGCCATGCGCGTTCTTGACCTCGCACGGCTCGGGGAGGCTGATGTTGTCGATCTGGTTGTCGCAGTTGTCGTCCTTGCCGTTGCACGTCTCAATCGACGGCTTCATGGCCGTACACGGAGAGAGCCCCTGCGCCGTGCATTGCCGCTTCCCGTAGCAGGTGCCATTGGCGTTCGTGTTGTAGCAGGTCGTGCCCTTGCCGAGCTCCATGGCCGCCTTCGAGCACGCGCACTCCTTGGGCGCGCCGGTGTCCGCTACCGGGATGCACTGCTTGCTCAGCTTGCCCTCGACCGGCACGTCCTGGCAGGTGTAGCCTACGGGACACGGCGTGTCCTTGCCGCAGATGGCGCCGCAGAACTTGCCGACGCCGGCGTAGTCGATGCACTTCGAACCGGTGAGCCCCTCGTACTCGATGCACTCGGCATGCGAGGTGCACGGGTCGCACAGCCGGTTGAAGCGCGGCACGCAGATGTACTGCACGTCAGCGCCCGGCACGGAGACCTTCTCGCAGCTCCAGCCCGTGGGGCAGTCCTCGATGCACGCCTTGGTGCAGACCTTGCCGTCCGCCGTCGGGATGCAGTAGCTGTCGTCACACTCGCTGTTCTTCTGGCACTCAGCGCCGAACTCGCCCGGCTTGGGCACGTAGGTGTCCTTCCCACCGGTGTCCGGCGCGTCCGCCTTCACGAGGACGCCATCGGGGATCTTGGCCACGTCCGCCGCCGCATCAACCTTCGCGTCCACCGACTTGACGTCCTTGGTCTGGGTCGCCAACGCCTCCGCCGGGCCTTCGCTCGTGCACGACCCGAGCAGCACCGCGACCGCGCTCGAGAGGATCCACCACCGCTTTGCCCACGCCATGAACGCCTCCGCGCGCGGGACACGCCAGCGCAGCGCGTGATTGTACCAGAACCGAGCGCCGGTATTGAAGGGGCTTTCTACGCGCTCATGTTCGCTTTACTCTCGCCGGGTGCGCTGCTTCCTCGCCCTCATGCTCGATGCCGCGAGTCAGCGGGCCATTCAGGCGGTCGTGGCGCCGGTGCTGTACCCGCATCGCGCCGCCCTGCGCGTCACGCGCCACGACTCGCTGCATGTGACCCTGCACTTCTTCGGAGCCCTGACCGCCAGCCGCGTCGATCGGTGTCGTGCCCTGCTGACCGCGGCGCTCGCAGGAGACTCGGCCGTGCCCCTGGTGTTCGGTGCCGTCGGCGCCTTCCCCACCGTGACGCAGCCGCGCGCCCTGTTCGTGAGCGTCATGCCGAGCCCGGAGCTCGATGCGCTGCATGCCCGGCTGCGGGAGGTCGTCGCGCAGGTCGCTCCGGAGACGATCGAGGCTCGACCCTTCCAGCCCCACGTGACCATTGCGCGCGTGCGGCGCGGCGCGGAGCCCCGGCTCCCCGAAGGCCTATTGGGGCTCGAGGTCGGTGCGACCGCCGTCTTGACGCGCGTCTCGCTCGTCGAGACCGTCACGGACGTCGAGGGCTCGCACTACGTCGAACGTGAGGCTTGGCCGTTGGCGGCGCCCCGGATCGAGCGCACCAAATAAAGAGAGGCCGCAACATTGCGACCTCTCCTCGGGACACCGGATTGTCTTGGCGGCTCACGGATACTAAATCCGATGCCCCGAACCTTTCTGGCGGAACTCTAGAGCAACGCCCGTGCCAAGTGGTCGAGGCGGCGCAAACGCGTGACGCAAGGCTCGCCACGTCTGAAGCGGTCAGAATGCAAGAACTGGTCGAATGTCCAGCAAATAGTCATCTGACTAACAACCGACGATTCGCGACGATTCGACTTCAGGCCGGCCCCGTGCGTCCCGATGACCCGTCCGTGAGGTGCCCCTTCTGCCACGCACGCGTCCATGGGAGCCCCGAGCGGTGCCCCGCGTGTGACTTCGAGCTGGGCTTCTCGGATGAGCGTCGCATCGCGGCGCGCCTGCCGCGTCGTGGCCTCGTGGTCCTGGTCCTGGGGCTCGTCGTCGCCGCGGGGGTGTACTCGCGCGCGGGTCGTTGGGGCGGTCACGGCCGGCGCAACGAGGCGCGCTCTGCCATGGCTCGCGGGCTCGAGGCGCTCAAGGAGGGCTACTTCGGCGACGCCGCGCAGGCGCTCGATGAGGCGATTCGCGACGACGGCGAGTTTGCCGAGGCCTACCTCGCCCGAGGCATGGCGCGCCTGGGCCTGGGCGAGTACGGCCCGGCGGTCAACGACGCGCGTGAGGGTGGCATCCTGGTCCACGGCGGCCGCACCGACGCGGCCGGCTGGAGTGGCGCCAAAGCCGAGGCCAGCGCGCGCGCCGGAGTCGTCGCCGAGCGCATCGCATGCGTCGCACGCGTCGCCCACGAGAGCGCCCTGCCGCCAACGCAGGCGCCCCGTCTCGTGGCCCTCCTCGGTGAGGTCACCGCCGAGCCGACGTGCTCGGGTCAAGCCGTGGTGCTCGAGCGCTGGCGTGCCGAGCCCGGCCCGCTTGCGGTGCTGTCGCGCGCGCGTCGCGGCTGTGCGTCCGCGTTTCGTTGCGCGCCGTAGAGCGCCGTAGAGCACACACAATCACCGTATCGCGGCGGCGCGGTCGCGCAGCCACGTCTCTAGGAGCGGCGATGGGCTCGCCGGACGCTGCTCTCCCGGGTCGTTCGTCAAGTCGTAGATGCGCTCGACGCCGCCCGGTCTCTGGTGGATGCGGAGGTCATCGACCCGGACCGCACGGACGCCGTCACCCAGGCGGCTCACCGCTGCGCGCGGGCCGCGCGGCTCCACGCCCACGAGCGCGTCCGCCAGTCCGTGGTCCGGCGTCTTCGTGGACACGACCGCTCCCAGGAGACGCTCGGTGCTGCCCACCAAGCGTACGCGGCGTCCTGCTCCGATGCCGGGGCCGATGACGAGCAACGGGACCTCCACGCACTCCCGAAAGACGCTGTGGCCCGAGTGCACCGAGCCGTGCTCGCCGAGCTCGTAGCCGCGGCTCGCGGTCACGACCAGCAGCGTGCGCTCGGGCAATCGCAGGTCGCTGTCGAGCGCGTGCGCCAACGTGACGACGTCCGAATCGTACAGCGCCACGAGGCGAGCCAGGTCGCGCGGCTCGAGGCGAATCATGCCTTTCTTGACCTTGTTCAGGCGCCACGCGTCGAGGTGGAAGCCCAGCTCGCCACGGTAGGCCTCGCCCGGCGTATCGAGGCCCGGCGTGACGTCCGCGCGATAGAGGTGCGGCGGCTCAGGTTCTGGCAGCAGCACGACGGTGAGGGTTTGAGAGGCGCGCGGCTTCGCGAGGCGGCGCGAGAGCTCCTTCAGCACGTCGCGCGCGGCCGACATGACCTTCGGTCGGAGCCGCACGACCTCGGTGAAGCCCGCTCGAACGGTCTCCGGGAGCGTCACGCTGCCGTCGGCGTCGAGCAAGAGGCGATGCGGAATTGCCGACACGGGCGCCGACCCCGCCGGTCCGAGCAGCGCCACGACCGCGTCGGCCGCCACCGCGGTGGGTGCGGTGAGGCCTTCGACGACGGTGCCGCGCTCGGCGAGAGACTTCAGGTGGGTCGTGAGCCGGTCGGCGCGCAGGCCGTCGATGACCAGCACGACGACGTGATCGACGTCGACCGTCGGACGCGGCATGAGCGACGGCGGCGCCAGCACCTGGAGCTCGGTCGGCAGGTGAGCCTCGACGTCGGCCACGAACGACAGCCGGGCCACGGTCTCGCCCAGCGCGATCGCGAGCGGTCCGCCGCTGCCTTGGGCGACGCGCGTCGGGCCCGCGCCGGTGTCGAGCAGCGCGCTCCAGGGGCCGGTGGCCGTCCCGGTGAGCACCGCGTCCTTCGGAGGCCGCACGAGGACGGAGCGGCCGGGCTTGGCGAAGCTCGGCTCCATGCGTCGCAGCAGTCGAATGGAGCGCAGCGTGACCGGTGCCTCCTCGGCCCGCACCCGGAGGCGGATGTCGCCGAGGCCACCTGGCGGGAGACGCAGCACCCGATCGGCGTCGAGCGTTCCCTCACTTGCCAACTCGACGCGAATGGGCCCGGTCGCGTGGAGCTCCAGGTGGCACGTCGGCCGGCACAGGCGTGCGCCACCGGGGAGCCGCACGAGCGCAGGGATCGTCGTGAGCGCCGGCGTCGCGACCCATCGGCGCAGAGCGGGCGACTCGGCCGTGACGCCGATCCAGTCACCTTCGCGCCCTTCGTCGAAGTCGGCGGGCCCCAGCGCTTGCCACGGCACGAGCCCCGCCGTGATGGCGAGTGGCGTCACGGTCGGTGCCGCAGACACCTCCGGTCCCGCGTCGATACCGACATCTGGCGCCATCGGCCGGAGCGACAGGGTCGGCGCCGGAGTGGGGGGACCAAGTTGGTCTTCAGGTGAGCGCCGACAGCCCGCGGCAAGCCCGAGCGCGACGGCGAGCCCGCAGGCGACCGCGCGTGCGCTCACCGCCCGAAGAGGCGCCGATCGACCTCGGCCGCCAGCGTGCGGTAGCCGTCGGAGCCGCGACTATCCGCGTCGTCTAGCAGCACCGGTCGCCCGGCGTGCTGCGCCTTGGCGATGGCCGTCGACACGCCAATCTCGGTGTCCAGGACCCACGGCCCATAGCGGCTCGTGAGCGCCTCGGTGATGGCGGTGTTCATCGTCTGGTTGCGCTTGTCGACGCGCGTGCGCAGCACCCCGAGCACGCCGAGGCCTGGATTGAGCGTCTCGCGCACCGTATCGACCGTGTCGAGTAGCGCATCGACGCCGTCGAGCGACAGCGTCGACAGATCCGTCGGTACGAGCACCGCGTCCGCTGCGACCAGCGCGTTGACGGTCAGGCTCCCGAGGTTGGGCGGGCAATCGCAGAGCACGACGTCAAAGTGCGAGCGCGCGGCCTTGATGGCCTGTCGCAGCAGCAGCTCCTTGCCGATGCGCGAGGCCATCTCGCCCTCGGTCTGGTTGAGCCCCGGATCGCTCGCGACATACCACAGGCCGTCGATGGTCGTCGGCTGCACGATCTCGAAGACGTCGCGCCGCTTGCCCAGCAGCACCCGCGAGAGCGTGTCCGGTGCGCGACCGCGGCCCTCGACCCGCAGGCACATGTCGACGTGCCCCTGCGCGTCCATGTCGAGCAGCAGCACCTTGCGCTTGTGGAAGAGCGCCAGGCCCGCGCCCAGGTTGACGGTCGTCGTCGTCTTCCCGACGCCGCCCTTGCGCGCCGCGATCGCGACGACGCGTGCGTCGCGGTTGCCGACGTCGATGCGCGGGCCAGCGACCAGCCGGCGAAAGTCCTCGAACGCGTGCATCATGGCCATGGTCCTGCTCCCGGGGCCGCCTCGTGTGCGACCGTGAGCCGCGATTGTCGACCTGATTGGCGTCTGGTCAATTTTTTGTCCACAAGGGGCGATCCCAAGCGTCGGTCGTCCGTCTCCGCGCACTCGACCCTGAGCTGGCTTCCCCTCGACCTGAGCGGAACCGACCCTCGGTGCAACCTCAGAACGTCGCATCAATGCTCGACGGCGGCGCGATCGGGACGGTCCCGTTGCCGTCCAAGTCGTTCGCCATCGCAGCGGGCGGTCTTGGGAGGGTCAGAAGCGCGCCTTTCGTCGCGCTCACCGTGACAACGTTGGACGCCAGTGGCGCCGCGTTCGCGCCAGGCTGCAGCACCGACCAGAGCTGGCCCCACACTTTGAAGGTCACGTCGCGGTCACCGAAACCTTCCTTGCCCCCTGGAAATGCGCTCCAAGGACGTAGACCGACGCGCAACGTGGGCACGACGAATCGCCAGCCCGCCATCGACACGCGCACCCGCGAATACAATTGGACGTAGACCATCCGCGTGCCGATTTGGATATAGCCGTAGTTCATATGTTGAATATTACCTCGTATGAGATATAAGGCACTGGCAAGAAAGGTGCGTTCAACGGGGCCCTGTGGTAGCCCGTGGTTGCTTTACTACCCGGCAACCCTGGAGGTCCCCGTTAAAGCAGCCCAAGATCACCAAGATGGAGCGCCGATTCAAGATGGCGTTCAACCCGCAGGCCTTGTCCCGGCTGGGAGCATCGACCGGGTTCGTGGCACGCGATCGCGTTGTGACCGCGGAGTCGCTGGCGGTGGCGCTGCTGTGCGCGCTGGCCTGTCAGCGTGTGGAGACGCTGGCGGATCTGCACCGGACGTTTCAGGTCATGTCTGGGTGCCGCATCGCGTACAAGCCGTTCCACAATCAGCTCGCCAAGGAGCAGTTCCCGGAGTTCATGAGGCAGGTTCTGTGCCACCTGGTGTCGTCGTTGGCGATGCGCGTTCTCGCCCCCGTCCAAGGCGGCGTGCTGTCGCAGTTCAAGGACATCGTTATCCAGGACGGCTCGTCGCTTGCGGTGCACAAGGCACTGGCTTCGGACTTCCCGGGGCGCTTTACCACGGTCAGCCCGGCCGCAGTCGAGCTGCATGTGACCATGAGCGTGTTTGAGGACCGCCCGCTTCGGATCACGATGGCGCCCGACAAGGAGGGCGAGCGTCAGTTCCTCTCCAGTCCGCAGTCCCTGGCGGGCACCCTCGAGTTGGCCGACCGAGGCTACGAGGATGTAGGCCACTGTCGCGACGTCGCTGCCTCCGGCGGGAGCTTCATCGTGCGCTTCAAGAGCAGCATCAATCCACGCATCACGTACATCAATGTGCTGGAGAGCGATCCGCTTCACCTCCTTCAAGGCCGCAAGTACAAGGACGTGCGGGGCCAGTTCTCCGGCCGTGACATTGACCTTGACGTGACCTTCACCAAGGACCGCAAGCCGGTGCCCATGCGCGTCGTGCTGACATGGAATCCACAGATGAAGCAGCACATGGTGCTCGTGACCAACCTCCAACGGAACACGGTCCCGCTTGCGACCGTGCGCGCCCTCTATCGCTTGAGATGGCAGGTGGAACTCCTGTTCAAAGAGTGGAAGTCCTACGCCAAACTGCATCGATTCGCCACAACGAAGGCACCCATTGCCGAAGGGCTCCTCTGGGCAGCCATCGGCGCCGCAACGCTCAAGCGCTTCTTCGCCCACGCGACCCAGCGTGTTCTCGGAGGCGCGGCGATCTCCACGCGGACCACCGCCATGGCGGCCCTCGACCTCATTCGCGACGTCATCACCCATCGGCATCACGGGCTGCGACTTCGACTCGCCCTCCTGGCTCTGGTGGAACTCCTCGGTCACATCGCGTGCCGCGCAAGCCCCAAGCGTGAGAGAGCGCGCGGTCGGCTCGCCGCAGGACTCGAACCGCTGACACAGGGCACATGGCGATGATCACTTTACGTCCTAACATCCAGGCTATGAGGCCGCGGTAGGTTATGCGCTCGATCGACGGCACGCTCAGGCTCCAGCCAATGCCGACCGGACCTGACCCGCTACCGGAGTCGTAGCGGAGCTCGAGCGATGGCGTCGCCCCAGGGAAGCCCGCCGGGACCAGGATCGGCACGTTGTAGGCCATCGTGGCCATATTCGCGTTGACGGTGACATTCTCGCCGAGGCTGTCGCGTGAGCCGGGACCGCTCGGCAAGCTGACCCGATCGTTGGAGACGCCGAGCTGTGCCGAGGCGAGCGCGGGTCCGAGGCACGTCAGAGCGATGAGCACGAAGCCGGCACGCGTCGTCGGCCTCATGGCGTCACCGTGACCTTCGCGCCCGGCAGCGGCTCACCGGCCTTGTCGAAGCACGTCACCTTGGACAGCGGGACGTCGGCTGGGCTACCGCCGCTGAGCGACAATGCCACGGGGCCGTCCTCGATGGGCGCGTCGCCGAGCCGGAAGAACGCGATGCCGACGCGATTACCGCGACGGACCTGGCGGCCTTCGAGTGACGCAGCGAAGACGACCTGCTTCAGCCGGCGGCTGGGGTCGGTCAACCGCAGCTGACATGCGCGCGCCGTCGCCGGCTCGATGCGGAGGCCGGCAGCGATGGTTGGGCCCGCGTCGGGTGGAGCCACGGTGTCGGGCGGGGTCTGCGCATCGGGAACGTCCGGTGGCGGCGGGCTCGTGTCGGCAGGGGCCGTGTCAGGGACGGGCGGAGCGTCGGCCAACGCGGCGTCCGCTGCCGCCGTATCGGTTTGGCCTAGATCCGTCGAAGCAACGAGGTCGGTGCCGCCCACGGTATCCGGCGAAGCGGCTGGCGCTGCCGGCTCCCCGTCCTTGGTGCATGCGGTCGCCCCAAGGCAAGAGATCACCGCGGCGCTGAGCCACAGTCGAGCAGTCATACGGATCCCCCGTGGGTGATCCCTGAGAGCGCCCGAAAATAACGCCCATGCTACGCGCGGCGTGCGGACCGTTCAACCGACGTGAGGCGCCCTTGAGGTCAGGTGATTTCGATGGCGGGTCCGCCTTGGAAGAGCGGAGCACAAACCGGACGCCTGCACACACTCACGTTGTTCAAGACAGTCGTGCGCTGGCGTCGTGCCGTTGATAAACAATTCGGCTTACAGCAACTCCAGCGCCAGCCGCACGAGCTGATCCTGGAGCCCGCGGAACCGCCTGGCGCCCTTGCCGGGCTCGTTGACCAGGACGCTCACCGCGAGCCACCGGCCCGAGCGGCCGCGCACGTAGCCCGCCAGGGCCGAGACCTGGTCGAGCGTGCCCGTCTTGCCCAGCACGCGCCCGCCGCTGTCGCGGAGCCGTGACTTCAGCGTGCCATCCTGCCCCGCCACCGACAGCGAGCCGCGGTACACCTCGCGATGACGGTGTCGGTCCATCGCCAGGAGCAACCGGACGACGTCGTGCGACGAAAAACGACCACCCTCGTAGAGCCCGGAGCCGTTCTGGTAGCTGAACCGAGCCGGGTCGAGGCCGACCTGGTCGGCCAGCCACTGACGCACCACGGCGCGCCCCGCCTCCCAATGCGCGCCGGATGTCTTGGGGATTGACCGGACCAACGTCTCCGCGATGAAGTTGTCCGACTGCTTGTTGAGCACGGCCAGGATCTCGCGCAGTGGCTTGGACGAGCGCCTCGCCGCGAGCTTGGCACCTGGGGGCGTCTTGCCGAGGCTCACCTGACCGCCGAGGCCCAACGCGTGGGCGACGACGTAGCCCGCTGCCAGGCCCGGCGCGTCGATGCGGCGGAAGAACGTCATCGGCTTGCGCCGCTTGCCGATGCGTCCGGTCACGACGACCTCTGAGCGCTCGCCTTGGCGCCGCACGCGCACCCGAATCGTGGCGCCGGGGCCCTGAACGGTGCGGGCCTCGTTCTTGATGAGCAGGTAGCCGCCGGCGGGCCGCACGCTGATGACCTTGGGCGGCTGACCGTCGGTGGTCGGCACGATGTGGAGCTCGGTGACGCCGCTATCGAGCGCGAGCGCCGCGGTCGAGGCGCGATAGGGCGCGTCCGTGTTCTTCTTTCCGTAGCCGGGCGGCAGGCTGGCACCGCCGAAGGCGCTCGCATCGACGACCACCCGGCGCACCGTGCCGAGCTTCTTGCGCGCCTCGGCGACGAGCGCGAGCAGCTCCTCCTGCGTGAGCATGGGATCGCCGCCGCCACGCGCGAACACGGTGTCGCCATCGACCAAGATGGCGGTCTCGAAGCGGTGGTCGGGGCCAAGCCGGTCCAGCGCCACGGCGGAGGTGAATAGCTTGACGACGCTAGCCGGGTTGAGCGCCAGCGCGGGCTCCTTGGCAAAGACCTCGCGACCCGACTTTACGTCTACTACCGCGA
>SXOX01000020.1 GCA_005776585.1 Pseudomonadota bacterium
CCCCAAAAACGCTGAGCGGTGCCGCGCACGAGCTGGTCGAACGCCGCGTCCTGCACGACGCGTCGCGCGAGCACTGTCAGCTCGCGGTCGGGCCCGTACGGCACGATGGGGAAGTCCGTGCCGTACATCACCCGGTCGGCGTGCGCCTCCAGTGTCGGCCAGTCGGGTCCCGCGTCGAAGTAGCTCGCGCAGGCCATCGCGGTGTCCAGGAACAATCCGGGGTGCACGTCCAGCAGGCTCAGGTATGCCGCGAACTCGTCGGCGCCGATGTGCGGGACGACGAGGCGGAGCGACGGCAGCTGCTCCAGCACCGCTTGCGTGCGTCGTACGTTGCAGAGCACGTGCGCATCCACGCCGTAGGCTTGCGTCGCGGGCTCACGCCCGGCGTGCACGACGGCCGGCACGCCGAGGCGCGCGCACTCGGCCAGCACGCGGACCACGCGCGGATCGTCGATTGCGAGCTTCTGCACATGGCAATGGAGCTTGAGCCCGCGCAGCCCCAGGTCGAGGGACTCCTGCACGATGGCCAGGTCGTCCGGCTCGCCCGGCAGGACCGTGCCTACGCCGACAATGCCCGGGGCGCTGCGGCAGAGAGCAGCGAGCCACGCGTTGAGGTGGCGCGCCATCCCCGCCTTGTGGGCGAAGATGAGCGCCACGGAGCGCGACGTGCCGTGCTCCGCGAGCGCCGTCAACGTCTGCTCCGCCGTGCCGCGAAACGCGATCTCCCAGGCGTGCGCGTCGAACCACCGCCACAGCGCCGCATAGAGCGCGTCGGGGAACAGGTGCACGTGCGCGTCGAACACGTCCACCATCGCGCCCGAGTCCCGGCGTCGCGCCTCCCGCGCGGCCTCCTCTGGCGTCGCGGGCGGCAGGGGCAAGGTCGGCGGGACGCGCATGACGTCACAGCCGCAGGACTCGATTGCGTCGTTGCTCACGCGCGACATGGTGCGGCGTTCGCGCCTGGAGCGCCAGTGCAACGCGGACTGCCCGTGTGGTAGGGTCGGGCATGACCCGCGTTGCCTGGCTCGTCGCCGTCGTCCCGCTCGCGTGTGCCGGAACGCGCGGCGAAAATCACCCGCCCGTCATCGATCCCATCGCTCCACAGACGATCAACGTCGGCGACACGCTGCGCGTCGCCATCACCGCGCGGGATCCGGATGGGGACCCGCTCCGGTTTACGGTCACGCCGAGCCCGGTCGGCTCGCGCTTCGAGGTCGTCGGCGACCACGTCGAGTGGGTTTGGGCTCCGCTCATCAGCGACACGGCGACCAAGGGCAAGCGGCACTACTTTCGCCTGCGCGCCGAGGACGAGGACGGCGCCGAGGCCGCCCGCGCCATCGAGGTCAACGTGCTCCCGGCCAGCGGCGCACCGGTGTTCGTGGGGCCCAATGGGCACATCCTCAACCTCGCGCGGGACGACGACCTCGCGTTCGTGATCAGCGTCAAGGACGACGACTCGGTCGAGGAGACCTTCACGACGCTCACGGCCATCCCGGGGGCGGAGATCGAGCCCATCGACACGAAGACCCTGAGCTTCTACTGGAAGCCGACCGAGGCGCAGATCGCCGAGAGCGACTTCTGGCCGCTCGTCATCAGCGTCAAGGACGAGTCGCACCCCGAGGTCCTCGAGAGCTTCAGCGTGCTGCTCGTCAACGCCGGCGTGAAGCGGGCCTGTGCGGGCTCACCTCCGGTCATCTCGCACCGCGTCCTAGAGGACCAGAAGGGCACCTCGGTGCTGGTGTTCAAGGTCTATGTGGACGACGACGAGTCCGACGCGCGCGATGTGCTGTTGCGCTGGACGAGCGGCGATCCGGCGGCACCGGGTGCGTTCGATACGGCGCCCATCGAGATGGAGCGCTGTGATCCGGTCGAGGATCCGGAGTGCCCCGACAACCCGCTCGTGCGCGGCGATCAGTATTTTCTGGCCAGCCTCCCGGCCGCCACGATCCTTCAGGCCGGTGACGCGCCCGCCGCGCTGCACTACGCCATCGAGGCGACCGACGACGACGACGTCAAGGCCACCTCGTGCGACCATCGCGTGCGCTACCCCAAGACGGGCTGGCTCACGACCTGGGTCTATCCCGCCAAGGACGCCCCATGTCAGGACGACGCCGCGGAGCCCGACGACACGCTCGACACCGCGCAGCCTCTCGGTCAGGCCATTGCGCGCGACCGCCGCTTCTGTGTCGGCTTTGGCGAGGCCGACTGGATCAAGGTCGACGTCACCGCCGACACCACGCTCTCCGTCGCGCTGCTGCCCGACGTCTCCCGCGAGCCGCTGCAGCTCACGGTGCTCGACGCGAGCGGGACGGCGCTCACGACCCCGGGCGGCCACGTGAGCCTTCAGCCGTCGGGCTCACCGGTCTACATCAAGGTCGACGCGCCCGAGGGCACCATCCCCAAGGACCAGGGCTACGGCTTGGTCACCACGCTCGTGGTCGGTGGGTGTCCGAACGACGCCGCCGAGCCCAACGACGGTCCAGGCCCCGCCACGCTCTGGCCGAACGACGCGGTGGACTCGCGCAAGGTGGTCATCTGTCACGGCGACGAGGACTGGTTTCGCTTCACGCTGCCAAGCGATCATACCGCCGTGGCCACGCTCGAGTTCGACCACGTGCTCGGCGATCTGGACCTGCTGGCCTACGATCCCGCGACCGGTGAGCGCATCGGCGCGAGCACCAGCGCCACGAGCGGCGAGTCGCTGCGTGTTCCTGCCGAGGGCACCCAGGAGGTCGCGCTCGCCGTGCTGGGCTACGAGGGCGCCGCCAACGCCGGCAAGCTCACGGTCTCCATCGTGCCGACCAAGACGCTCTGCTATGCGGACCGCTTCACTCCCAACGGGACCGCGGCGCAGGCGGTGCTCCTTCCAGAAGGCCCCTACGAGACGCTCACGGCCTGCACGGGCGCAGCCGACTGGTTTCGCGTCGAGGCCAACGCGGGCGAGACGCTGGTCATCGACTCCTTCCCACGGGTCGAGGGCGAGCCCGCCCCCGAGCTCACCGCGTACCTCGACCCGGACAGCGGCAAGGAGGTCGGCACCAAGAGCGTCGACAAGGGCGTCGTCACCCTCAAGGTGCCCATCGAGGAGGCCGGCATGGTCACCTGGAAGCTCAGCAACTCCACTGGCGCGACGTCCCTCTACGACTTCCAGTTCTTCATCGACGACGCGGCGGGCCCGTGTGTCGATGACCGCTTCACCGGCAACGCGACCGCCAAGACCGCGCTCGAGGTCGACGCCACGCAGGGCTTCGTCACGCGCTTGAAGCTCTGTCCGGGCGACGAGGACTGGTTCCGCCTCGACGCGCACGCGTTCGAGGAGTTCTATGTCTTCGTTTACGGGTTCACGTCCGAGCCGCTACTGGCCGCCGAGCTCTATCGCCAGACCAAGGAGGGCCAGCTCGAGGTCGTGGTGACGGGCCTCTCCACCTCGAATGGCGTCGAGCTCCGCACGCTCCCCGAGGCGAACGAGCCGCTATTCGTCCACGTGCACCCGGCCGTGCCCGGCGAGAATGTGCACCACTACGATCTCGTGTTCGGCCAGCAGTAGCCCGCCGCTCAGTGGGCGTCGATCCAGGAGAGTACGTGCGGGAAGACCTCTTCGGGCGCATGAGCGCCAAGCACGAGGTCGATGTGGCCGTACTCGTGGCGGCAGCCGGTGGCCTTGCCGAAGACCATGAGCTTCTTCTCGTCGCTCGAGAGCGTGCGATAGACGTGCTCCATGTCCTTCGGCGGTGACAGCCGATCGTCGGAGCCGGCGACGACGAGCGTTGGCGTCGTGATCCGGTGCAGCTCGCGGAAGTACTCGACGTCCTGGTAGTCGTCGGCGAAGCCACGCTGGGCATACCAGTCGAGGAACTGCGCGAGCAGCGTGGGCGGTAGATCCTGCGGGACGAGCCACGCGAGCTTGGCCAGGTCGGTCGTGCGCAGGTTTTTCGGGTTGCCGAACACGAAGCCGAGCGCGTGCTTGGCAATGGGCATGAACGGCACGAGCAGCTTCGTTGGCGCGCCGTAGGGGATCTTGGGCAGGACCCGCAGCACGTGACGCAGGAACACGATGCGATCGAGCCCCGGATGCGCCGTGTGGTGCATGCTCGGGCTCGCGATGGTTACGAGGCTGCGAATCCGCGGCGGCTGCCCCCGGACTGCGCGCAGCATGAGGTAGGCATAGGCGACCATGCCGCCCATCGAGTGGCCGATCCAGTGCACGTGGTCCTGGCGCGTGACGCTGCGGATGAGCTTCAGCGCGGCCGGGATGTCCTGCTTGACGTAGTGATCGAAGTTCCAGTCGTAGCGCAGGCGATTGAACAGGCGCGGGCGGCTCGAGTTGCCGGCTCCGCGGAGCTCGACGAGCCAGCACTCGAAGCCGCGTCGCCAGAGCCACCGCGCGAGCGACATGTTGCCGGGCGCATCGAGGTTGTAGCGGTTGGCGCCGAGCCCGTGGCACAGCAGGATGGGCGGGTGGCCGGGGCGCGTCGACGCATCGGCCTTCGCGTAGCGATAGAGGGCGATCTTCCAGCCGTCCGCCGTGCGCGCGAAGTGCGTCTCCGGCTTGGGGCAGTCCTCGGCCCCCTGACTACGGAAGCGATCACCAAGGGTCTTTGCTCGAGCCGTCACCCGACGCAGTATCGGGACCCCGTGGCCTTCGGGCAAGTTTCAGCGCGATGACGGGACGGCTACGGGAGGCACTGGACCACCGTCGGCACCGTCACGGGCGTCGCCGCTCCCGTTCCGAGCAGATCGCCGACGCTCTCGCCCCAGCAGTAGGCGAGGCCATCCATACCGACCGCGCAGGTCGAGAGGTGCCCCGCGTCCAGCTCCCACACCCGCGCGAGCCCTGAGACGGCGACGGGCACCGTCGAGTCCGTGGTCGTGCCATTGCCGAGCTGCCCGTGCCCGTTCTTGCCAAAGCAGCGTAGGCTGCGGTCGCGTGCGCCGACGCACGCGTGATCGGTACCCGCGTCGAGGAACAGCTGACCGCTGAGCGCGACGCCCGTGGGCAGCAGCGCCGAGGTCCCGACACAGTTGAGGGTGCCGTCCTCCAGCAGGACGCAGGTGTGGTCGGAGCCGCCCGTGACCTGCTTCGGCCGGGACTGGAGCCCGGAGTAGGTGACTGGCGTGTGCTGGTTGCCGATGAGTCCGACGGCCAGCTGTCCGGTCGCGTTGTGGCCCCAGCACTTGACGGCGCCGGTGCCGAGGCCGGCGACCGTGGCGCACGTGTGCCGCTCCCCTGCCGCGAGCGCGATCGCGGGCTCCGTGAGGCTGACCGTCACCGGAGTCGCCGAGAGGCCGCCCCCGGGTCCGTTGCCGAGCTGACCGGAGCTGTCCTCGCCCCAGCACGCGACGGCGCCGTTGACGAGCAGCGCGCAGGCGTGGTCGGCTCCCACGACGAGGTCGCGAGCTGGCTGCCCGAGCGCGACGGTCACAGGCGTCGTCGTGGAGGGGCCCGGGGAGCCGAGCTGACCGCGGTCGTTGCTGCCAAAGCAGCGGACCTCGCCACCGGAGAGCAGCACGCAGGTGTGGCTCAGGCCGGTGCGCACCAGCAGCGCGCGCCCCTTGGGGAGCCCGGTCACGGTGGTCACGGCCGTGCCGGTCGATGCCGGCGCCGTCGTCTGGCCCGACGCGTTGGCGCCCCAGCAGTAGACGGTGCCATCGGAGCCGAGGGCGCACGTCGTCTTCTGCGAGTGGCTGATGCCCTTGAGGTAGGCGACGCCGGCCAGCTGCGTGAACGCGACGCCCGAGGTCGACGGGATGAGCGACCCGTCGCCGAGCTGGCCCGAGCCGTTCTGACCCCAGCAGGTGAGCGAGCCGTCCGCCAGCAGCGCGCACCCATGCGCGAGGCCGAGCTGAACGTCCACCACATTGGCCAGCGGGCCGAAGCCGATGGACGTCAGCACCGTCGTCGGCACCTTGATGGGCGAGGTGACGTTGCCGACGCCGAGCTGCCCCTTGTCGTTGTTGCCAAAGCACGTCGCCGTGCCGTCCATGCGCGCGACGCAGGTCTGTGACCCGCTGGCGCTGACCGAGCGGGCCTGGCTGATCCCGGTGTAGGTCGGCGTGAGCGCGAGCTGCGGGCCCGAGGCGCCGAGGCCGAGCTGGAAGCTCTTGTTCGACCCCCAGCAGAAGACCTTGCCCTCGACCGACACGCCGCACGCGTGGTCGGTGCCGAGCGCGATGTCCACGAAGCCCTTGGCCACGCTGAGATCGACTGCGACCGGGACCGCGCTCACGCCCTCCGCGCCGTTGCCGAGCTGTCCCGCCCAGTTGAAGCCCCAGCACCAGGCCGTCGCGTCGCCCCGCAGCGCGCAGTTGTGCTCGGAGCCCGACACGATGCGGACCGCGCCCTTGAACGGCTGCCCTGCGGCGTCGACGACCGACTTCGGCGTCAGCATGACCTTGTCTCCCGTGCCGGTCGCGCCGTGCTCATTGTAGCCCCAGCATGCGACGGTGCCGTCGGAGCGGAGCGCGCACGAGTGGCCGTCGCCGACGCTCACGTCGACCATGTTGGTCAGCCCGACGACCTGCACGGTGATCCCGGTAACGGTCGTGTTGCCGGCGCCGAGCTGCCCCGTGCCGTTGTCGCCGCGGCAATAGACCTTGTTATCGTCCTTGATGCTGCACTCGTGCGTCGGGCCCATCGCGTGCGCCAGCAGCTGCGTCTGCGTCCCAATGGCGTTGGAGCCGAAGCACCGGAGCTCGCCATTGGCCAGGAACGCGCACGTCTTCGAGCCACCGACGACGACGGCCCGTGCCATGTTGATGCCCTGCGTCTTGAGGCTCGAGACCTTGAGGTTCGTGTCGGTGTTGCCCGCCTGATCGGTCGACCGAACGACCGCATAGTACCGGGTGTTGGCCGCCATGTTCGGGAGGGTCACCGTCGTCTTGCCGGCCGTCACCGTCGCGCTCGTCACCCATGGGACACAGGGGTTGGTGCAGGATGTCGAGATGCAGACGTCGTAATTCAAGGCGTTCTTGGCCGTGAAGTTGTCGGTCGCTCCGACCCAGGTAAACACCAGGGCGTTGCCCGCGCCGGGCGTGACCGTCGGTCCGGCGTAGGTCGCCGGAAAGACGGGCGCGAGCGTGTCATAGATGTAGCTGAGCGCCGCGGAGCAGGCCGACACGTTGCCAGCCGCGTCCTTGGCCTTGGCCGTGAAGTCCGTCTTCGTATTGGCCTGGACGAGGTGCGTGTCGGTGAACGTGTTGTTGATCGTCGGCGTCACCGTGCCGATGAACACCGTGCAACCCGGGCCGGCATACACATCGACTGCGACCACATCCGCTGCGACCGTGCCGTCGACGGTTGGGGTGTCGTCCGCGTTCGACGGCGAGGCCGGCGAGACGCTCACGAGCTTGGGTGCGGGTGGTGCCACGTCATCGTGAAGGTAGGTGGCGAAGCTCGTGCTGCACCCCGAGACGTTGCCCGCCGCGTCCGTCGCGTTGGCGTAGATGAGCGTCGTCGTGTTCTTGGGCACGTCGCCCGACAACTTGATGACGTAGCTGCCGTCGGCGCCGACGGCTCCAGAGCCCGTCAAGGCGAGTGTGCACTTTGCGTCCCGGAAGAACCGGATCGTGGTGCCGACGACGCCCGTGCCCTGAATCGACGGCCTCGGGTCCTTGCTGGGTGGCGGCGGAATCGTGCCCGTGACCGTGGGTACCGCGGGCGCGATGCTGTCGTGCACGTAGGCCAGCGCCGCGGAGCACGCCGACGTGTTGCCGACGGCGTCGACCGCCTGCGCCGTGAGGCTCGTCGTCGCGTTGGCCGTCACGTCGCTCGTGAGCGTGACCGTGAACGCGCCGGCTGCGTTGGCGATCGCCGAGCCCAGCGGTGGACCCGCACAGCCCGGCTGGCCGAAGATGAGCACGGTCGACTTGGCCTCGGTCCCGTTGCCCGCGACGACCGGCTTGCTCACGTTGCTCGGCGAGGGCGGCGTCGTCCCGGTGAGCAATGGCGTGCCGGGCGCAAGGTTGTCGTGCGTAAACGTCAGCGCGTTCGAGCAGCCCGAGACGTTCCCCAACGCGTCGGTCGCCGTCGCCGAGAGCGTCGCAGTCGCATTCGCCGGCACGAAGACCTCCACGGCGAGCTGGCCGTTGGCAGCCACCGTGCCCGCCGCCGCCGCGGCGCCCGTGCAGCCGGCCGACAGGTAGACTGTGACCTTGGCGGCTGGCTCCGCGGTCCCCAGCACCTGCGGTTGCGCGGTGACGTTCGTGGGCGAGGCGGGAGAGGTGCCCGTGAGGACCGGCGGCTTGGGCGGCTCGGTGTCGTTGACGTAGGTGAGCGCGTTCGAGCAGCCGGACACGTTGCCCAGCGCGTCGGTGGCCGTGGCCGTGAGCACCGTGGCCTCGTTGGCGCCCACGGGCGTCGCGATGGCGAACGTGCCGTCGGCCCCCGCCTTGCCCGTCGCGACCGGAGTTCCCGCGCAGCCGGGCTGCTGAAAGAGCGTGACCGCAGCGTTGGGCTCCGTCTGGCCCAGCACCGTCGGCTTCGTGCTGGTCGACGGCGAGGTCGGGCTCGTCGCTGTGAGGACGACGCTCGCGGGCCCAATCGCGTCGTGCGTGTAACTCAGGGGCGCGGAGCAGTCCGACGTGTTCCCGGCGCTGTCGGTGGTCGTCGCGGAGAGCAGCGCCGTGCCGTTCGGCGGCACGTCCACGAGCACCAGGAACGTGCCGTCGGTGCCGACAGAGGCCGTCGCGACCGCGCCACCCGTGCAGGCACCGGCCAAGAAAAGGGACACCTGGGTCCCCGCTTCGGCCGTGCCGTGGACCACGGGCTGGGTCGTCGTCGCATTGGGCGACGCCGGCGTCGTCTGTGTGAGGGCCGGTGCCGAGGGCTTACCCGTGTCGTGGACGAACACGAACGGCTCGGGCGTGCACGCCGAGTCGTTGCCCGCGAAGTCGAAGGCCCGCGCGCTGAACGACGTCGTCGAGCCCGAGACGACCGTGACCTGCGCGCTGAACTTGCCGGTCGGTCCGACGGCGATGGTCGCGACCGGCGGTCCCGCACATCCCGGCAGGGCGTACACGTAGACGGTGTTCGTTGCATCGGCGAGGCCGTTCAAGGTCGGCGTCGTCGTCAGCGCGGACGGCGACTTGGGCTGGCTGCCGGTCCAGACGGGCACCGTCGGCTGGCTCGTGTCATGCGTGAAGGGCAGCGGCTCCGAGCAGCCCGAGACGTTCTTCGCGCCATCGGTCGCGGTCGCCGACAGCTGGGTCGTCGTGTTGGCCGTGACGGTCACCGGCACGGAGACCACGCTGTCGAGCCCCGCGGTCGCCGTGCCGAGCACCTTGCCCGTGCACCCGGCCTGGTCGTAGATCGTGACGACCGTGCCCGGATCGCTGTAGGCGACCACGATCGGATAGAGCGTGCCGGCGGGCGAGGGTGGCTTCGTGCTGTCGAGGACCGGCGCGGGCGGTGCCATGGTGTCGTGTCGATAGCTGATGGACGTGGAGCACCCAGAGACGTTGCCCGCCAGATCGGTGAGCGTGGCGCTGATTTGATTCACGGTGTTCTTGATCATGAGCACGACGACCGAGAACGGCGCGCCGGGGTTCCAGCCGAAGCTGCCCACCGCGTCGCCCGTGCAGTCGCCCGAGAGGTAGATGGACACGATGGCCGCCTCGCTGACCGTGCCCTGGACCGACGGCGCACTGTTCTGGGAGGGTGACGGGGGATTCGTGCCCGTGAGCTTCGGCGGCGCGGGGACCGTGCCGTCGCTGACGAACTTGAGCCCCGTCGAGCAGCCCGAGACCAGCCCCAGCGCGTCAGCGGCCGACGCATAGAACGTGACCGTCGTGTTGGGCGTGATGCCGCCCGTGACCGCGAACGTGCCGTCGCCTTGTACGGCACCGCTGCCCGCGACGGCGCCCGTGCAGTCGTTCTTGAGGTACAGCGAGACGGTCGAGCCTGCGTCGCCGGTGCCGTGAACGACCGGTGTCAGCGACGTCGAGGGCGACTTCGGATCAGTCTTGATGAGCTTCGGCGTCGCCGGCGGGATGCTGTCATGCAGGAAGGCGAGGCCTTGGGTCGAGCAGCCCGAGACGTTGCCCGCGGCGTCGCTCGCGGTTCCGTACACCGTTGTGGTCGTGTTCTGACCGACCGTGACGGCCACCGAGAAGAGGCCACCGGCCCCGGTCAGCCCGGTGCTCAGCGGCGTACCGGCGCACTCCGCGTTGGCAAAGAGCGCCACGGTCGTCCCGGGCTCCGACGTGCCGAGGAGGTTCGGCGTCGTCGACGTGCTCGGTGAGGCCGGCTGGGCCGTCGTCAGCACCGGCGGCTCGGGGGCCTGTCCGTCGTGCGTATAGACCAGCGAGACGCCCGAGCACGCCGAGACGTTGCCCGCCGCGTCCGCCGCCGTCGCGCTGAAGCTCGTCGCGCTGTTGGGCGCGACCTGGAGCGGGGCGTCGAAAGTACCGACGTCGGTTGCCGTGACGGTGACTGTCGCTGGGCCGGTGCAGTCCGCGCTGCTGTAGACCGTCACGAGCGCCCCTGCGGCGGTGGCGCCGCTCACGGCGATGGAGAGCGCGCCGTTCGGCGACTTGGGCGTCGTCTTCGTCAGCGTCGGAGCTGCGGGCCCGACGCCGTCATGCACGTACGTGAGGCCCGCGGAGCAGCCCGAGAGCTGGCCCGTCTTGTCCTGGGCCTGCGCGTAGAGCTCGGTCGTGGCGTTGACGTTGACGACGACTGAAATGGCAAAGCTCCCGTCGCCCGCCGCGACGCCCTGTCCCACGGTGAGGCCCGCGCAGTTCGACGCGTGATACAGCTTGAGCGCCACGCCCGCCTCCGCCGTGCCGTGAACGACGGGCGAGGCCACATTCGACGGCGACTTGGGCTCGGTCTTGCTCAGCACGGGCGCGGCCGGAGCGGTACCGTCATGCGTATACGTGAGGCCCGTCGCGCAGCCGGAGACGTTGCCGGCCTCGTCCTTCGCCGTCGCGGAGAACGTCGTTGTTGCGTCCGCCTTGACCTGGACAGAGATTGAGAACGCTCCGGAACCGTCCGCCTGGCCCGAGCCGAGCGCCGCTCCGTCACACGTGCCGTTCTCGAACAGCGTCACGGTCGAGCCGGGCTCGGCCTGGCCTGCGACGCTGGGCTCGAGCTCCGAGGCCGGCGCGGTCGGCACGGTGGACACGAGCTGCGGCGCGTTCGGCGCCAGATTGTCGTGCACATAGGTCACGTTGGAGAACGAGCACGCGGACTCGGTGCCGAGCGCGTTCTGGGTCACGCCGCGGAAGGTCGTCGTGGAGTTGGGCGCCACGTTCGTCTCGACCTCGAAGCTCCCGTCGGCGCCCGAGGTGACCGTCGCGAGGGGAGGGCCGGTGCAGTCGGCGGTCGTATACACCCGAATCTTCGTGAGCGGCGCAGCCTGTCCCGAGACGACGATGGCCACCTGCGACGACGGCGACGCGGGCGAGACGCTCAGGAAGCTCGGCGCTCCCGGAGCGGTGCCGTTGTGCTCATACGCGAGCCCCGCGGAGCACGGTGAGACCTGCCCGGCCGTGTCCTCGACGTTGGCGGTAAACGTCGTCACCGCGTCGGGCACCACCGTCGCCTCCACGACGAACGTTCCGTCGGCCGCGACGACGCCTTGGCCGATGACGCTCCCCGTGCAGTCCTTGCTCGCGTGCAACCGCACGGCGGTGCCCGGCTCGCCGGTCCCAAAGACGAGCGGCGTCACCGACTTCGCCGGCGAGGCGGGATCGGTCGCTGTCAGCGTCGGCGCCGCGGGCGGCTGTGCGTCGTGGATGAACGCCATGCCCTCAGGACTGCACGCTGAGAGGTTGCCCGCGGCGTCGCGCGTTTTGCCATAGAACGTCGTTGCCGTATTGGCCTGGACGACCGTAACGAGGCTGAAGATCCCCGCGGCGCTCACATCATCTTCGCCTACCGTGGGGCCCGAGCACTGCGAATCTGTGTACAGGATAACGTGCGTCCCGGCCTCGGCCGTGCCGATGAGGACCGGCGTCGTCGTGGCGTTCGACGGCGACTTGGGGCTCGTCCCCGTAAATGTCGGAGGTGCTGGCGCCACATCGTCGTGGGTGTAGCTCCAGAGCGGCGAGGCGCAGCCGGACACATTCCCCGCGCCGTCGGTCGCCGTGGCCGACCAGGTCGAGGTCGTATTCAGCGCCGGCTCCGGCTTCCAGGTCACCGTCCCGGTCGCGTCGGCTGCCACGGTGGCCACCGGCGCGTTGGCGCAGTCAGGCCCGGAAAACAGCGCCACGGTCGCCAGGGCGTCGGTCGCTCCC
This sequence comes from Pseudomonadota bacterium, assembly GCA_005776585.1. Taxonomy (GTDB): domain Bacteria; phylum Myxococcota_A; class UBA9042; genus SXOX01. The sequence goes on from SXOX01000020.1 coordinate 12,238, forward strand.
GAGAGCGTCGGGTGCGTCTCCGTCGAGGGTGAGGCCGGCGCGATACCCGTCGAGGTCGGCGGCTTGGGCGGGGTCGAGTCCTCGATGTAGGTGACCGTCACCTTGGAGCAGGGCGATACGCTGCCGTCGCTGTCGAGTGCGACGGCCGAGAACGTCGTCGTCGAATCGTCGGCCACCGTGACCGAGAGCACCAGGGACACGGACGTGAGCTTGACCTCCTGGAGGACGTCGCCCGTGCAGAAGCCATTGGCGTAGAGCCGCAGCGTCACCGAGTCCATGCTCGCCGCGCCCAGGATCGACGGCGTGTTCATGTTGGCCGGGGACGGCGGCGTGGTGCCCGTGAGCGCGGGCGGGTCCGGCACGTCGCATGCGTCGCCCTTGCCGTCCTTGTCCGCGTCGAGCTGGTCGTGATTGGTCGCCAGCGGGCAGTTGTCGTCCGTGTCCAGCGTGCCGTCGCCGTCATCGTCGGCGTCCACGCAGTCGGCCGCGCCGTCGTTGTCGGTGTCGGTGGAGCCCTCGTCGGTGAGCCCGTTACAGTCGTTGTCGACGCCGTCGCAGGTCTCGGTAGCCGAGGTGGTCGCGCTGCACGCGGTCAGCCCCGTCGCGGCGCACGTCCGCTCGCCCGAGCAGCTTCCGCCACCGGAGCAGGCCGTGCTCGCTGCCTCGATGATGGCGCGCGGGCTGCACTCACACGTATTGCTCGTCGGCAGGCACTGCCGTGGTGAGTCCGCAGGCGCGTCCGGCATCGGCCGACAGGTGTGGCCCTTGGGGCAGCCGAGATCGCTGCTACACACCGAGCCGCAGTAGGCGCCGTCTGCGGGGCCGAACGGCACGCAACGATTGTCCGGGCTCCCGAGCGCGCCCTGGCAGTCCGCGTGCAGCCGGCACGGCCGGCACAGATTGATGTGGTCCTCGACACAGAGAAACGCCGTGTCCGTCCCACCCACGGACAGCGCCTTGCACGCATAGCCCGCCGGACACGACACGTCGCACAGGCGCGTGCAGGCGCCCTTGCCGTGGCGCGACGGGATGCAGTAACCCGCGTCGTAGCACTCGTCATTCGTCTCGCAGGGACAGCCGAAGGCGCCCGGATACTCCAGGCAGTCGATGGGGCCATCGAACCCTTGCGGGTAGGCCTTGCCGTCGGGTCCTCCGTTCTTCCACTTGGCGTCTCCGCGCCCATCGGCAAGCACGTCCTCGGGCGCGGCCCCGCGGCTTCCGTCCTCGGCGTCGTCGTTGCAGGCGACGACGAGCATTACAGTGGCGATGAAACGTACGGCGACAGCAGCGCAGCGACGAGGCTCAGGCATGGCGTTTACGCTACGCTCGTGGCCGTTTCAGGGCAAGGCCGAAGCGGCGATGGCACTGCGCCACGCTCCGCGCTAGGCTCTCGCCACATGACCACCCTGGAACGTCGCTGGGCCGCGCGCACTCTGGACGGTCTCGCGCCCGAGCTCGACGGCACGCCGCGCCCGAGCGCGATTGGCGCAGACCGCTTCGTGGCCGACTTCGTCGCGTCCCAGCCCAGCGCGCTGCAGGGCGTCGGCCTGCGCGTGCTCTTGCTCCTCTTCGTGCTCCTGCCGGTGCTCGTCCTGGGTCGCCCGCGGCGCTTCTTCTCGCTCCGGATGGACCTCCGCGAGCGCTACTTCCTGTGGTGGTACGAGCACCCCATCTATGTGGTGAGGCAGCTCGCCATCGTCATGAAGACGCTGCTGTGCCTGCATTGGCTCGGGCACCCCGACGTGCAGCGCCGTCTCGGCTGCGACAAGCCGAATGCGCGGCCGTCGATATGAGCGCGCTCGACGCCTCGGTCGTCGAAGGTCGCACGCTGTCCGGCGCGCATCGGCTCACCTGCGACGTGGTGGTCGTCGGCACAGGCGCTGCCGGCGCGACGGTCGCGGTCACGCTTGCCGACGCGGGCTGGGACGTCGTGATGCTGGAAGAGGGCGCGCGCCTCCGCGAGTCGGAGTTCACGGCCAACCTCTGGAAGACGATGAAGACGCTCTTCCGGGACCTCGGCGCGAGCTTCCTCGAAGGGCGGAGCTTCATCCCGGTGCTCCAGGGGCGCTGCGTCGGGGGCGGCACTGTCATCAACTCCGCCATCGTCTGGCGCGTGCCCGAGGACGTCCACGGCGTCTGGCTCCGCCGCGATCCGGGCCTCGCCGCGGGCATCCCGTACGCGGACCTGGAGCGCCATTGGGCCGTCCTCGAGCGCGACCTCGGCGTCGCCCCGACCGACGACGCGATTCGCGGACACAACAGCCGGCTGTTGGCGCTCGCGGCCGAGCGGCTCGGGTACCGGGGTCGCGTCATCCCGCGCAACGTCGTGGGCTGCGAAGGTCAGGCGCTCTGCCTCCAGGGCTGCCCCAACGGGCGCAAGCAGAGCACGGCGGTCACCTACGTGCCTCGCGCGCTGCGGGCAGGCGCACGGCTGTTCACCGACGCCCGCGTCGACCGCGTCGTGACCGAGGGCGGTCGGGCAAGCGGCGTGCAGGCGACGTTGCTCGGCGGCGATCCGGAGCGTCCGGCCACGCTCGAGGTCACGGCCCGACGCGCCGTGGTGCTGGCGGCCAGCGCGCTCCAGTCTCCCGGGATCTTGCTCAAGAGCGGCCTCGATCGCCTGGGACCCGTTGGGCAGCACTTCATGTGTCACCCGGGCGTGTCGATGGTCGGCGTCTACGACGCGCCCGTCGATCTCTGGTCCGGCGCCACGCAAGGCTACGAGATCGACCACTTCCGGCCCGAGCGCATGAAGATCGAGTCCATCGCGCTTCCGCCTGAGCTCATGGCGCTGCGCATGCCCGGCGTCGGCCAGAAGCTCGCGCGCTGGCTGCCGCTCGCCCGGCACATGGCGCTCTGGGGGGCACAAGTGCGCTCCCGGGCCGAGGGACAGGTCCGCCTCGGCGGGACCGGCGTCCGCGTGCGTTTCACGCAGACGGCCGAGGACCTGGTCACGATACGGCTTGGCCTGCGCGTCTGCGCCGAGGCTTGCTTCGCCTCCGGTGCGCGGTCGGTGCTCCCGGGCATCCATGGCCTGCCCGAGGAGCTCACGTCCATGGACGAGGTCACGCGCTGGCTCGACCGCGTCACCGACGTGCGGCAGCTCAACATGATCGCCACGCACCTGTTTGGCACGCTGCGCATGGGGACCCACCCCGACGACGCCGTCGTCAACCCATTTGGCGAGGCCCATCGGCTGCCGCGCCTCTACGTCGCCGACTCGTCCGTCTTTCCGTCCAACCTGGGCGTCAACCCGCAGCACACGATCATGGGAGTTGCGCGCCAGATCGCCGAGCATGTCTTGGCCCGAGCTTGACGACTGCGTCTGGCACAACTAATCTAGCCATGTCGGCTAGCCAGGAGACCAGATGCCACCGTCACTACCTCAGCCTTGGCCGCTTCAAGACGCCAAGAATCGCTTCAGCGAGCTCGTCGATCGCGCCATCGCCGAAGGCCCGCAGATCGTGACACGGCGGGGCAAGGAGGCGGTTGTGGTGGTGTCCGCGTCAGACTATCGCCGCCAGCAGGCGGCCCCTCGGGACTTTGTCGATTTTCTGCTGAGCGCGCCACGCGTCGAGCTCGACCTGCGCCGAGACAGCGCGCCCGACCGAGAGACCGAACTCGAGTGATCCTACTGGACACCTGCGTTATCTCTGAAACCGTTCGACCGACTCCCGACGAGCGCGTCGTGCGTTGGCTCAAACAGCGTCGCTCTGCCGAGCTCCTGCTGAGCTCGGTGACCGTCGGTGAGCTGGTCCGCGGTTGCGGGCTCTTGCCCGATGGTCGCCGCAAGAGTCAGCTCCAGGTTTGGCTGGACGATCTCCGGGCGACCTACCGCGAGCGCATCCTGCCGCTCGACGAGCGCGCCGCCGCTCGCTGGGGAGAGGTTGCGGCTGAGTGTCGTCGGTCCGGCCGCGCCCTTGCGGTCTTCGATGGGCTCATCGGCGCCATCGCGTGGCGCCACGGTGTCGCCGTTGCGACACGCAACGTCGAGGACTTTGCGCACTCCGGTGTCGAGCTCCTCGACCCGTGGCACGACTGAGATCGTTAAACAGCAGTTCGAGTCCATCGAATCAAAGCCTGTCGAGATTCGAATCTTCCCCGTTGCGCCCGCGCGTCGGCGTCCCTAGCGTCCCTGCGCCGCGCATTGTTCGCTGCGGCCAACACGTTGGAACAGGGGACGACACCATGACGCACATCTACGGAATCGACGCTGCCGGGCAGGACGCACTGGCCAAGGCTTCTCACATCGCCCGCGAGGTCGCGGCCGCTCACGCCGCCGACGTCGATCAGAAGGGCCGCTTCCCCTCCGAGGCGATGGCAGCCCTCGCGCAGGCCGGTCTCATGGGGCTGACGGTTCCGGCGGAGCTCGGCGGCATGGGCCAAGGCATGCGCGCCTTCGCGGCCGTCGCCGAGGAGCTGGCCACGGCGTGCGCCTCGACCGCGATGATCTACGTCATGCACAACGCCGCGCTCCAGACGATCGTGGCCACCAAGACGCTCGCGGGCCGTGACGCGCTCTTGCGCGACATCGCTTCGGGCAAGCACCTCACCACGCTGGCCTTCAGCGAGGTGGGCACCCGCTCGAACTTCTGGTTCCAGGGCTCGGAGCTCGCGCCGGCGGGCGAGGGCTACACCGTGACCGGTCACAAGAGCTGGGTCACGAGCTCGCTGCACGCGCAGTCGTATGTCGCCCTGTCGCGCCGACCGGGTGCGGCCAACGCGGGCGATCTTACGATGTATCTTGTTCGTAACGGGCAGCCGGGCATGGCCGTTCGTGGCGGCTTCGATGGCCTCGGGCTACGCGGCAACGAGTCGGGCCCGGTCCTCTTCGACGGCTATCGCATCTCGGAGGGCGACCTCATCTCACCGCACGGCGCCGGAAACGACGTGTCGCTCGGCGTCGTGTTGCCCTGGTTCAACGTCGGGACGTCCGCCATGGCGCACGGCCTCTGTCGCGCCGCGCTGTCCGCGACCACGACGCACCTCGTCGGCGCCGGCTTCGACTTCAATGGCTCCAAGCTCCGCGACCTGCCCAACCTGCGCACGCGCCTCGCCGAGATGGCCGTCGCGACCGAGAAGAGCCGTGCGCTGCTCGGGTACACGTTCACCGTGCTCGAGTCGGCTTCCGAGGCCGCGCCGCTCTACGTGCTCGAGGTCCGCTACTCGGCCGTCAACGCGGCCACCGAGGTGACCGACCTCGCCATGAAGGCCTGTGGCGGTGCCGCCTTTCGCAAGGAGCTGGGCGTCGAGCGCGCCTTCCGGGACGCTCGCGCCGGCTGGGTCATGGCGCCCACGTCCGACGCGCTGGCCGACTTCATCGGCAAGGCGCTCACGGGTTTGCCATTGCTGTAGGCTGCGGGCGTGGGTTAGGGTCCACCCATGTCGAAGACCCAACCGAGCGACGTCGACCGCACCGCGCGTCCAGACGTCGAATTCACCACGGCGCCCGCCCGCTCCGTCCGGCGCGCGACGCTCTACGCGATGACCTATTCACCTTGGTCCGAGAAGGCCCGCTGGGCGCTCGATCACCATCGCGTTCCGTACGAGTACAAGCTCTATACCCCCATGCTCGGCGAGCCCCTGCTCCGCCTGCGGGCGTTGCGCTCGCGCACCTGGCCCAAGCGCGTGACCGTGCCCGCGTTGCTGGCCGAGGGGAGCATCCACCTCGACTCGCTGCAGATCGCGCTCTACGCCGAGCGCAACGGCTCCAACTTCAACCTCTTTCGCGACACGACGGCCGTCACGCGTTGGAACGATCTGAGCGAGCGCGCCTTGCAGGCCGCCCGAATCCTGTCCACCGCCCGCGCCTTGGCCGACCGCGAGGCGCAGGTCGAGTTCCTTCCGCCGTTCATCACAGGCGCGCTGCGCCCTAAGATGACGTGGCTCGCGCGCTTCGGGGCGCACTACTTGGAGCGCAAGTACCGATTCGACGCCTCCAAGCTCGACGCGGCCCGCGCCACCTACCGCGAGGCGCTGCTTGCGTTGCGTCAGGGCCTCGCCGATGCGGGCGCTCCGTACCTGGTAGCCCATCGCCTCAGCTACGCGGACATGACGATGGCCGTCACGCTCCAGTTCGTGGTTCCGGTCAGCGACGACTTCATCCGCATCGGTCCGCTCCAGCGGCGCACGCTCACCGACCCGGAGCTGGCCGTCGAGTTTGCGGATCTGGTTGCATGGAGAGACGACTTGTATCAGAAGCATCGGCGATAGCGCCGGGGCGGTGCCAAGGCCGGTAGCCGCTCGCACGCGTCGAGATTCATCAAGGGGAAGTCATGCGCACGTTTGGAACCATCATCTTTGGGCTGCTCTTCATCGTCGCGTTCGCGGCGTTCACCGTCGCCAACTCGTTCGTGGGCTATCCCACGAGCACGAGCGCCATCGTGGATACGGCGAAGGAGGCGGACATGTACCACTTCGCGCTGGGTGCGATGGACGTCGGCATCCGTGAAGGCGTCCGCGACTCGGGGGACACCGAGTTCGCCAAGCGCGTCGGCAAGGACCTCAAGGGCACGCTCGAGAAGGCGATCCCGGAGGATTGGTTCTACGACATGCTCGGCAAGGCCCACGCAGGCTTCGTCGCGTTCCTGGAGGGCGGCACCGACTCCGTCGAGATCGACCTCGCCAAGGCCAAGAAGACACTGCGTGAGGGCATGGAGGGCATGGCCGACGCGCTCGCCAAGGAGGGCGTCATCCCGAGCGCCGACGAGGCCAAGGGCCGGCTGGACGGCTACCTCAAGGACATCCCGGACAAGACCACGCTCACGGGACTCATCTCCAAGGCCGGCGGAAAGTCCAGCGATATCAAGGAGCTCAACGAGTCGGCCCAGATGAAGGACTTTCAGAAGGGCATGGGCACCGTCAAGACGGGTCGCATGGTCGGCGGCGTCATCGTGCTCGTGCTACTCGCCATCATCGCGCTCATCGCCATGAAGACGACCAAGCGCCTGCTGGTCTCCGTCGGCGTGGTGCTGCTCATCGCCGGCGGCGTGACCCTCGCTGGTACGGGCGCCCTGGCGGGCTTCCTTGAGAAGGAGGTCAAGTCGGATCTGGCCGGCAAGAGCGGCAAGGGCAAGTCGGAGCGCGAGAAGTTCGTCAACGACGGCATGGAGAAGCTCGCGACGGTCGTCGTCAACAAGGCGACCAAGCGCGGCAACCCCGTGGCGGGCGCGGCGGCAGGCATCGGCCTGCTCATGCTGATTGGCGGGATCGTCGTGAAGAAGAAGGAAGCCTAGTCCCTAGAGCGAGCTGGTCTGGATCTTCCAGCCGTCGCCGTCCTTCTTCAGCGTGACAGGCACCGGCATCCGGTCCTTGTTCTTCTGGTCCTTCACGAAGATCTTCAGGTACTTGTCCTCGGGCACCCGCCGCGAGATGACGTACGTGATCGGGCTCTCCGAGACCAGGTACCACTTCACTTGGTTCGTGAAGCGCTTCCACTCGTAGGCCTTGCGCTGGTTGCGCTGGTCGGTCGTCTCCTTGTGCTCCGGATGGATGGTCTCCAAGTAGGCGTCGAAGTCGTTCTTGAGCGCGGCCTTGAAAGCGGCCTCGATGGTGGCCTCCGCTGAGCCGGCCTTTGGGCTCTTGATGGTCTCGTCCGCCGCCTGGGCGGTCTGGGCGAGGAGGGCGAGCGTGAGCGCGACGAGCGCGACGAGCATCTTCGGGTGGCGGTTCATGGCGTTGGTTCTCCTGTGCGTGGCGAAAGTTCGGGCCGGAAGGTACTCCGCGCCTCACGAGTGAACAAGGCACGGCGGCGGCTCATTTCGACGGAGGAGCCGACCGGAGATTCACCCCAGGCCATTGACGCGACCATCGAGTCGCGAATACTGCGCCGCCATGAAGCTCGCCCGCCCGTGTTTGTGTGCCGCTGTCCTTTGTTTCGTCGCGTTCCAGGCCCACGCCAAAGGCCTGACCGTCGACACCATGCTCGGGATGCAGCGCGTCGGGGAGCCCGACGTGTCGCCGGACGGCAAGCGCGTCGCGTTCGTCGTTCGCGACACGGACGTCGCCGCCAACCGCGGCCGGACCGACGTGTGGCTCATCGGCATCGATGGCAAGGGTCTGCGGCGCCTCACCACGCACGCCGAGAACGACAGCTCTCCGCGCTGGTCCCCCGACGGCCGCTGGGTCTACTTTCTCTCGTCGCGAACAGGCAGCGCGCAAGTCTGGCGCATCGCGGTCGCCGGCGGTGAGGCCGACCAAGTCACGCGCGTCCCCAACGATGTCAACGGGTTCCTGGTCTTCCCCGATGGTCCTGCTGCTCCCCGTCTGGTCCTCGCCATGGATGTCTGGCCCGACGCGAAGACGCTCGCGGAGTCGGCCGCGCGCGACGCGACCCAGGCCAAGTCCAAGGTCAAGGCTCGCGTCTACGACGAGCTGCTCTTCCGCCACTGGGACCAGTGGGAGGACGGGAAGTACGGCCACCTGTTCGTGTGGACCCCGCCCGAGCGCGGCGGCAAGGCCGACGAGGCCGTGGACGTGACGCCCGGGCAGACGACCGACACGCCGACGCACCCCTTTGGCGGAATGGAGGAGGTCAGCATCGCGCCCGACGGCAAGACGCTCGCCTACATCGCCCGTGTCTCGGGCCACAAGAACGCCTGGAAGACGAACACCGACGTCTTCCTCGTCTCCACCGACGGCAAGTCCAAGCCCGTCAACGTCACGGCCGACAGCCCGGGCTATGACCTCGGGCCGACGTTCTCGCCCGACGGCCGGTCGCTCGCCCTGCGTCGCATGAAGCGCGCCGGCTACGAGGCCGATCGGGAGCGCATCGCCATCGTTGATCTGGCCTCCCGGAAGACACGCATCGTGACCGAGGCCTGGGATCGCTCGGCCAACAGCCTCACCTGGACCGCCGACGGCAAGACGCTGCTCACGGAGGCCGACGACGTCGGCAACCACGCGCTCTTCTCGGTGGACGCGGCCACGGGCGCCGTGAAGACCCTCGTGGCCAAGGGCACCAACAGCGGACCCAAGGTCGCTGGGGGCCGCGTCGTGTTCTCCCGCGACACGCTCAGCCAGCCCGCGGAGCTCTTCACATGCAAGCTCGACGGCTCCGACCTGCGACAGCTGACCCATGTCAATGACGCGCGCGTCAAGGCCATCACCTGGGGCGCCTACGAGCCGTTCACGTTCAAAGGCGCCAAGGGAGACACCGTCCACGGCTTTGTGATGAAGCCTGCCGGTCACGACGGAGGCAAGGCGCCCGTCGCGTTTCTCATCCACGGCGGTCCTCAGGGGAGCTTTGGCGACCAGTTCCACTATCGGTGGAACCCGCAGATCTATGCCGGGCGCGGCTACGGCGTCATCTTCATCGACGTCCACGGCTCGACGGGCTACGGCCAGGCCTTTACCGACTCCATTCGCGGTGATTGGGGCGGCGCACCGTACGAGGACCTCATGCTCGGCCTGGACGCGGCTCTCGCGAAGTATCCCTGGCTCGACGGAACGCGGATGGCGGCGCTCGGGGCGTCCTACGGCGGCTTCATGATCAACTGGATCAACGGCAAGACCGACCGCTTCAAGGCGCTCGTCTGTCACGACGGCAACCTCGATGAGCGCATGGCGTACTTCGATACCGAAGAGCTGTGGTTTCCCGAGTGGGACCATGGCGGCGTTCCATGGGAGAAGCCCGAGGGGTTCGTCAAGCACAACCCCATCGACCACGTGAAGCACTGGAAGACGCCCACGCTGGTCATTCACGGCGCGCTCGACTTCCGCGTGGTGGACACGCAGGGCATGTCGACCTTCACGGCGCTCCGGAGGAAAGGCGTACCGGCGCGCTTTCTGCACTTCCCCGACGAGAACCACTGGGTGCTGAAGCCGCAGAACTCGAAGCTCTGGCACAGCGAAGTTCTCGGCTGGCTCGATCGGTGGACGAAGCCTTCGGCGCGCCAATGAGCCCCATGCGCTGCGCCCGCCGGCGCCGCTGACGCGTGGGCATCTACTTCGCAAGCCGCGCGTGGACGAGCCCGCCGAGGCGGCCATTCGGGAGCGGCAGGAAGCCCTCGACCCGCGTCGAGGTCACGACCCGCACGTCCTCGTGCCAGAGCGGGATGACGGGCAGATCGTCGGCAAGCAGCCGCTGCGCGTCGCGATAAAGCGGCGCGCGCTGCTCCGGGGTCATGAGCAGCTGACCGAGCTCAAGGCGACAGTCGACGAGAGGATTTGCATACGACGTACGGTTGGCCGAGCCCAGGGCCGGCTCGACGCCAAACGCGCGCTGCACCGCGATGCGCGTGCCCTGCGCCAGCGCGTGCCCGGCGTAGCCCCGGCACAGGGGGTCCTGGGCGACGAAGTCGTCGAGCGCGCCGGGCGTGAGATACCGCCGGTCGGCCGTGGCGTAGGCCGATCCACTCGCGGCCGGTGTCTTCGTCGGCGTCGCCAGGCCGTGGAACATCCAGCGGAGCATGTCCGGCTCCATCGGCTCCGGCAGGTCGAGCACGAACGCGTCGAAGCGGCCGGCCTTGACGTCGGCGAAGAAGGTCGAGAACTCGAAGGTCCGAACGCGCGCATCGACGCCCACGGCCTTCCACGCGGTCGCGATGGCCCGCGCGACGGTGCGTCGAAAGCGGTTGGTCGAGATCTTGATCGTGAGCTGGAGCGGCCGGGTCGGCCCGTAGCCCGCCTCGGCGAGGAGCGCGCGCGCGCGGTCGGGATCGTGGGGGTATGTCGCCACCTCCGGCGCGTGGGCCCAGTGCAGGGGCGAGAGCATGCCCGTCGCGAGCCGCGCTTTGCCGCCGAAGAGTGCTCCGATCAGCTGCTCTCGCGGCAGGGCGTAGGCGAGCGCTTGCCGCACGCGTCGCTCGGCCAGCGCCGGATTCCGCAGGTTGAGCGCGAGGTAGGTGAACGCGATGCTGGGCGCGGTCTCGAGCTTGAGCCCGGGCTGCGCCTCGATGACCGACGACAACACCGGCGAGGCCCCGTTGACCATGAGATCGGCGCCGCCGCCGAGCAGCGTCAATAGGCGCGTGCCCTCGTCGCGCAGCGTCCGCAGCTCCACGTGGCGCACCTTAGGGCGTTCGCGCTTCGGGACCGTGCGCGCCGCCTCCAGGTCGATGCGGCGCTCGCCATCGCGGCCGACGAAGCGGAACGGGCCCGAGCCGACGTAGCCGTCCGGGGCAGGAAACCGACCGCCGTTGGGCTCCAGCACATGCTTGGGAACGATACCGAGAACCAAGTCCGTCAAAAACGTCGCATACGGCTCCACGAGCCGAAACCGGATCGTGCGCGCATCGACCGCCTCGACGGCTCGAAGGTGCGCCGCGTAGGGCTCTCGAAATGGCGAACCGAGCGTGGGATCCATCACGCTCTGAAATGTGTAGACGACGTCATCTGCCGTGACCGGGCGGCCGTCGTGCCAATGCCGCTTGGGCTTGAGCACGACGGTCACGATCGCCGGATCCGCGGGGTCGGTCTCCCAGCGCTCGGCGAGCTCACCTTCCGGCGTGACGCTGGGGTTGTCGAGCGTGACGAGCGACGAAAACACGAGGCGCGAGACCCGCATCGTGACGGCTTCGGTGGCGAAGCGGGGATCGAGATCCTTGGGCACCTCGTCGAGCAGCACCACGAGCCGGTCGCTCCGCGCGGCGGGCGGCTCGGACTCGTGCGAGCACGCGGCCAGGAGCAGGGCCAGCCCGAGCCACCTCACGGGCTACTTGAGCGCGGACGGAGGCGCCAGATCCCGGATGAACTCCTTCTTGGCGAGGACCTCGGCGACCGTGTTGGCCACAAGCGGCGCCTCGTTCTTCCACCACTTGTCCATCTCGTCGCGGTAGTGCGGGCTCGACGCGTTCTCGTCCTGGCCGCCGGGGATGACGCCCCGATATGTGATGGCGTCGGTCATCTCGTACACGTTGCGGATCGCGGGGCCGTGCGCGTAGGTGAACAGGAAGTTGTTCACGCCGGGATGCGAGGCGTCCACACTGTAGTTGTCCCCCGGCCGTGGGAAGCCGCTGGCGTACTTCGGGTCCTGGCTGGACGGGACATCGTTCACGCCGCCGGGCAGGTTGTGCTTGAGCGTGACCGTGTGAAGCGCGCCCCAACGCCACTGCTTCCAGTCCGTCGTGCCAAAGCCGCCGCTGACCTTGGGCCCGACCTTGGCCGGATCCGACAGGAACGCCAGCGCCTCGACGAGCGCGGCGCGCAGCACGTCCTTCTTCGTCTCGGTGACGTCCTTGGTGCTCACATCGTCCCAGAGGCGGCTCTGCTCACTGACGGGGTTATAGGTGACCATCGCCGAGGGCGTCTCGATCATCTGGAGCAGCGTCATGACGCGCACGCGGTCGTTGGTGGGCTCGAGCTCGTCGCCGACCGCGCGCTTGGCCAGTGCCACGAGCCATGCGTTGAACACCGACGTCGCGATGCTGTCGGAGGCCTTGACCGAGGCCTCGGGCTCATCGACGCCCGACTCCGCCTCGAGCGTCCAGTCCGCCACGACCTGCCGCAGCGACTTGACGGCGTCCTTTGACAGCGCGACGGTGCCCGGCCACGGATCGGTCGCGATCAGCGCGTCGAAGGCCTCGAGCAACGTGGGCCGCAGCCGATTGCCCACGTTCGAGCGGTGATCGTTCTGGATGGCCGCCATCATCTCGGGGTCGAGCTTCTTGCCGCCGTCGATGGCCGCCTTGATGCGCTGCGTGATGCGCGCCTCGCGGAAGCCGATGTCCCACGTGTAGCCGATGTACGGCGTGTCATTCAGCGGATCCTCATCAAAGGAGACGCCAATCGGGTCGGCGTTCGCTGTGATGAGGTAGCCCTGGTCCGGGTTCACCGACTGCGGCAGGTCCTTACGGTCCACCCAGCCGTCCCAGTCCTGGGCGCCGTCGCCCGGCATGGGGAGCCACGGCGGATACTGGACCTTGCCTCCGGTCATGTGCTTGCGCTTGGGCATCTTGTGCGACGGGTACCACGCGATGGTCCCGGCCTTGTCTGCGTAGATCCAATTCTGGGAGCCTACGTCGAACCACTCGAGCGCGGCCTTGAAGTCGTCGACCGACTTCATCGTGTTGAGGCGGTAGACGGCCGATAGCTCGGTCGTGGGCTCGAAGCCCGGCCACTGCCACGACATCATGAGCGCCTTGCCCTCCTTGTCCTTGCCTAGGCTCCACGGAACCACGGGCCCATGGTGCGGCACCTCCATGATCGTGAGCGTGAGCTTGCACTTGAAGAGCTTGGGATCCGGATTTTCTTCGGCCTTGGGCGACAGGTTGACGATGTAGTCAGTCACGACCGAGTCGCAGGCCTTCTCGCCGGGCTTGGTGTACTCGAAGACCTCCGTGCGCTCGATGACCGGCACGTCCTTGCCGTTGTGCTTGACCGTCTTCTTGACCGGGTCGAAGTCCTCGACGTAGAGGTCCGTCACGTCCCCGTAGAACACCGTCGCACCCCACGACGCGGTGGCGTTGTGCCCGAGCACGATGCCGGGCGCGCCCGAGAAGTTGACCCCATTGACGTCGTAGTCTCCGCCCGCGGGCACCGTGGAGAGGTGAAAGCGCGCGAAGATGGCCGGGTTGCGCAGCGAGAGGTGCGTGTCGTTCGCCAGGATCGGTCGACCGGAGGCCGTGTGCTTGCCCGAGACGACCCAGTTGTTGCTACCGAAGTCTCCCGCGCCCGCGACGAGATGATGGGGGATTTCGCGCATCTCGGCGAAGTTCTTGCTCACCGAGGCGAGCCAGCTGGGCTCGAAGCGCTGGTAGTACGTGAAGTTCACGGCGTCCAGCGTGTCCGAGGGCACCGGAGCGGCCCCCGGCTTGGTGGCCTTCTGAAGCGTGGCGACCTTGACCGCCGGTCCAAACTTGAGCGCGTCCTTCTCGATGCCCTCGAGTGGCGTGCCGTCGAACTTGGCCTTGAGGGACGTCATCGCGTTGAGCAGGTCGTCCTCGGCCCAGATACCGCCGAACGAGAGCTCCCAGGTCTGGAGGCGCACGACGGTCATCGTGTCCGTGGGCGTCCAGTCTGGGAACGTGAGCTTGAACACGACGGCCTCGGGCGGCTTGGGCAGCGTCCCCGCGTTCACTTTGGCGATGACCTGATTGGCGCCCGCGCAGAAGGCCTCGATGAGCTTGTAGAGCTCGGGATCCTTGGTCTTGGTCAGCTCCGCCATCTTCTCGGCCGTCGAGCGCAGCTTGAGCGTCCGCAGGTAGATGTCCCCGCGGAGCGAGCCCGAGCCGAGCAGCTCCGCGAGCCGCCCGGAGGCCGCCATGCGCAGCGTGTGCATCTGGAACAGCCGCGACCGCGCCGCGACGTAGCCCTGCGCGACCGCCAGGTCGTGGGCCGACTTCCCGTAGATGTGCGGCGTCCCGCGATCGTCGGTCACGATGCGGACGGGAGCCTCGAGGCCCTCGATGACCACGAGGTCGTCGGCCGCCGAGTCCTTGCCGGGAAACCAGTCCGGGACGATGAGCGTCTTGGTCGGCGTCGCGTCGGCGTCGGTGAGGGCGTCCGACACCACGCCATCGGGTGGCGTGCCGGGATCCGACACCGGCCCCGGATCCTTGGGCGCGCCGGGATCGGTCGGTGCCACGGCGTCGCCCGTTCCCGTCGTATCGAGCTGGGCGATCTCAGCGGCGCCCGTGTCGTTCGGCGTGCCGATGGGCACCGTGTCCGCCGTCTCCTGGCACGCGACCGCGACCATCGCCACAAGGGGGAACATCAATCGCTTCATAGTGACCTCTCAGGATCCAGGGTGAACGTGACGTGGCCGAGCTCGCAGCCAAGCGACACGACGTGCAGGGCGTTGGCGGGCGTGGCGGTGACCTCGAGCCGGCTGCCATGCCGTGGAACATCGGTCGAGGCCAGCAGCGCGTGGGTCCCGAGCGGGCGGAGCGCGCCGCCGCAATGAGGACACCGCAGGGCCTCGACGGTCGATGACGAATGCGAAGGGCTTGCCATACGCGGCGCAACCTAGCCAACGGGACCCGCGACCGCAAGTCGGCGCCGCCATCTCCGCACCGGCCGCGTTGAAGCAATCGCCCACGCGCCCGTTGCCAATCGCGCGGTGGCCGGGTAGGTTCCGCGCATGTTCGGCGGCGCCAAGAACACCGAGAAGCGTCACGTCTGCTACTCCTGCAAAGAGGAGCTGGTCTTCGAGACCAAGATTGGCCGTCGTGACATGTGCCCCTCCTGCAGCGCGTATCTGCACTGCTGCTTGAACTGCGACTTCTGGGATCCCAACGCGCACAACCAGTGCACTGAGAACCAGGGCGAGTTCATCCGCGACCGCGCCGAGGGCAACTTCTGCGGCTTCTTCACCTTCAAGTCGCTGGGCGAGAACGTGATGTCGGAGGCGGACCAGGCCAAGGCCAAGCTCGGCTCCCTGTTCGGCGGCGGGCCCACTCCCAGCGCGAGCAAGCCGTCCAACCCCTTTGGCGGGCCGTCGCCCAGCAGCGAAGATGCGGCGCGTGCGCGGCTCGACGCCCTCTTCAAGAAGAAGTGAGCTTCATCTGAGCGCAGCGGACTCCGGCGACGCCTGCGTCGTGTTGTGTACGGCGCCTACGGTCGAGGCCGCCGAGCGGCTCGCGCGCGCCGTCGTCGAGGAGCGCCTCGCCGCCTGCGTCAACCTCGTGGGCCCCGTGCGGTCCATCTATCGCTGGAATGACGCCGTGTGCGACGAAGCCGAGCACCTGCTGGTCATCAAGACGGCTGCCGCGTGCGTCCCGGACCTCACCGCGCGCCTCGTGGCGCTGCATGCCTACACATGCCCCGAGGTCGTGGCGCTGCCGATCGCCTCGGGCCACGCGCCCTACCTCGCCTGGTTGCTCGGGGAGACGCGCCCGTGAGCGCCGAGTCGGTCATCGACGCGCTCATCCGCACTCGCCGCGTCATCGTGTGCGCGGGTCCCGGCGGCGTCGGCAAGACGACGACGAGCGCGGCGATCGCGCTGCGCGCCGCGTGCCTCGGCAAGCGCACGCTCGTGTTGACCGTGGACCCCGCGCGCCGGCTCGCCAACTCGCTCGGCCTCGAGGGCTTTCAGCACGACGAGCAGCGCATCGGCGAGCATCTCTTCCATCGGGCCAAGATCCCCACCACCGGTGCGGTGCCCGAGCTGTACGCCATGATGCTCGACACTAAGCGGGTCTTCGACAGCGTCGTCGGTCGCTACGCGCCGAACCCGGAGGTGCGCGATCGCATCCTCAAAAACCCGTTCTACCAGCAGGCCTCTGTCCACCTCGCCGGCTCGCAGGAGTACATGGCGATGGAGAAGGTCTACGAGCTCACGCAGGCCGGGCGCTATGACCTGCTGGTGCTCGACACGCCGCCGACCGTCCACGCGCTCGACTTCCTGGACGCGCCCTCGCGGCTCGAGGAGTTCCTCGGCCAGAGCGTCTCGGGCCTCATGGCGCGCTCCTCGCGGGTCGTCGGCCGCCTCGGGCTCGGCTTCCTCAAGGCCAACAAGATGATCCTGCGCGGCATCGGCAAGTTCGTCGGGACCGACTTCTTCGTGGACCTGCTCGACTTCCTCCAGGACTTCTCGGAGATGTACACCGGCTTCAAGACGCGCGCTCACGCCGTCAAGGAGCTGATGCGCTCGCCGGAGGTCGGCTTCGTCGTGCTCACGGGGCCCGAGCGGTCGAGCATCGACGAGGGCCTCTTCTTGCGCGACCGCCTCGTGGCCGAGGACATGCCGTTCGCCACCTTCGTCATCAACCGCCTCCACGTCTTTGCCGGCGAGGTGCCCGACGGCGCCGCGATCCGGGCGGCGCTGACGGCGCACGGCGCCTCGCCACCCACGGCGGACGCAGCGACCGAGCGTCTGACCGCGGGGGTGACGGCCTATGCTCGGCTCGCGCTGCGCGATGCGGCGCTCGTGAGCGATCTCCGGCCACGACTTGCGGGCGCGCCGCTGCTCACGGTCCCCGAGTTCGACCAGGACATCCACGATCTGGCCGGGCTCTACGCCTACGGCCAGCAGCTGCTGGTGCAGTAGCGCGCGATTTCTCACGACCGTCTTATCCGAACGCGTCTTGGGAATATGCTGCCGGTCCGGCGGCCAGTAGATCCCGATCGATTTGAACTGTGGTTCTTGACACGCACCTCCGATCTGATCAGAGTCCTGCCCGATGGATTCGGCCTCGGCGCTGCCATCGCACCCCACGTGTGGGGTTGGTACCGTGAAGTAGGTTGGATTTCTGCCGAAACCATGGGGCGTGGTGACGGCAGTCTAGAGAAAGGGGACTATTATAATGAACGGTCTAAGGCGGAACGTCCTACGACGAAATCTCGCATGGTGCGTGGGTGTTGCGGTGGTGCTGTCGGGCACGGGGGCCTTCGCCGTCTGCGGCGATGGCGTCTGGGAAGGCATCGCTGGCGAAGAGTGCGACGACAAGAATAACAACGACCTCGACGGGTGCAGCGCGACGTGCCTCATCGAGACGGACTTCGCCTGCAAGAACGCGCCGAACCTGAACACCGGAGCGACGGCCCTCGGTGTGCAGGCCGCGGCCGGTACGTCCGATCTCGTCTGGACGTTCTCCACGAGCCTCCAAGGACCGTTCACGCCCGCGAAGGTCGCGACGAACTGCGCCCCGGGCTTCTGGGTGGATCCCCCGTCGCCCACCTGCCAGTGGATCAACCAGACCGGGAGCGACCTCCTCGGCACCTGCTCCAACTCCCCCGGCAACACGACGGTCTTCTATAAGGCGACGTTCGTCATCCCATCGCTGCTCGCCGCGGGGAACATGATCCTCGATGGGACGCTGTATGCAGACAACGAGGTCGTGGACGTCTACATCAACGGGACTGCGACCGGCTTCAGCGGCGGAGACTTCAAGACCAAGACGACGCTCCCTGCGCTCAACAGCGCGCTCTTCCAGGCAGGCACCAACGAGATCATCGTTGCGGTGCACAACACGCCAACTACCGGCAGCGTCAACCCGGACGGCCTGCTCGTGTGCGTCGATGCGGCCTTCGGAAAGGGCTCTCTCTGCCAGCTCAAGTGCGGCGACGGCTCCATCGAGGTCG
Source organism: Pseudomonadota bacterium (assembly GCA_005776585.1). Taxonomy (GTDB): domain Bacteria; phylum Myxococcota_A; class UBA9042; genus SXOX01. The sequence goes on from SXOX01000020.1 coordinate 30,199, forward strand.
GTGAGACCTGCGACGACGGCAACGTCACGAGCGGGGATGGCTGTAGCAGCGGCTGCCAGCTCGAGTTCGGCTACAAGTGCACGGCGACCGTGCCCGGCGTGTGCGCGCCCAAGTGCGGCGACGGCCTCTGGTTCGGCGCGACGGAGGAGTGCGACGACGGCAACGCCACCAATGGCGACGGGTGCTCTCAGCTCTGCGTGATCGAGCCGAACTTCGCCTGCAAGAGCGCCCCGAACCTGAACACCGGCGCGACGGGCCTCGGTGCGCAGGCGCCCGCAGGAGCCGAGGACTTGGTGTGGTCGGTAGGCGACAGCCTGCTAGGACCATTCGTCCCCGCGAAGGTCGCGACGAACTGCGCGCCTGGCTTCTGGGTCACGCCACCGGTCACCACGTGTCAGTGGATCAACAAGGAAGGCGCAACCGGCGGCGTCTGCGCCGATGCCCCCTCCAATAGTACGCGCTACTACCGCGCGACCTTCGGCCTGAGCACGTCGGCTGCGGCCGGCAACACCATCATCGACGGAACGCTGTTTGCCGATAACGAGGTCGCAGAGATCTACGTCAACGGGACGGCGACCGGCTTTAAGGGGGGCGACTTCAAGACGGCCACGAACCTGCCGGCGCTGGCGCCGACGCTGTTCAAGGCGGGAGTCAACGAGATCATCGTCGCCGTCTACAACGGTCTCAGCAACGGCGCAGACAACCCCGACGGACTACTGGTTTGTGTTGACGCCGCGTTTGGAAAGGGCTCGACCTGCAAGATCGCATGTGGCGACGGGTTCGTCACGGCCGGCGAGCAGTGCGACGACGGCAACGTCGACCCGCTCGACGGCTGCGCGGGCTGCCTGGTGACGCCGGGTTGGAGCTGCACCGGAGTACCCTCGGTGTGCAAACCGCCATGCGCGCCCGGCGCCGATCCCTGTGACCTCGACTGCGACGGCGTGGCCAACGGCGGCGGGTCGTGCCCGGCTCCGGTCAGCCCCGACAACTGCCCGCTCACACCGAACCCGCTGCAGGAAGACCTCGACAACGACGGCCACGGCGACGTGTGCGACAACTGTCCACCGGTCGCGAACCCTGGCCAGGAGGACGCGAACAACAACAAGATCGGCGACGTCTGCGAGGTGCCGCCGGTGTGCACCCCCGGCGCGGACCCTTGCGACCTCGACTGCGACGGCGTGGCCAACGGCGGTGGGCTCTGCCCGCCCCCGATCCAGCCTGACAACTGTCCGACGCTGCCGAACCCGAAGCAGGATGACGGGGACAAGGACGGCCATGGCGACGTGTGCGACAACTGCCCGGCCCTCGCGAACCCCGGCCAGGAAGACGCGAACAAGAACAACGTCGGCGACATCTGCGAGCCTCCGCCGCCGTGCGTGCCGGGTAATGAGCCCTGTGACCTCGACTGCGACGGCGTTTTGAACGTCGGTATCGACTGCCCGCCGCCGGCCAAGCCCGACAACTGCCCGACGGTGGCCAACCCGCAGCAGCAGGACGGGGACAACGACGGCCATGGCGACGTGTGCGACAACTGCCCCGCGCTGGCCAACCCCGGCCAGGAGGACGCGAACAAGAACAACGTCGGCGACGTCTGCGAGCCGCCGCCGGGGTGCGTGGTGGGCAAGGTCGCATGCGATCTCGACTGCGATGGCGTGGCCAATGGCGGCGGAGGCTGCCCCGCTCCCGTCAAGGCCGACAACTGCCCCAACGTGTCCAACCCGCAGCAGCAGGATGGGGACAACGACGGCCATGGCGACGCGTGCGACAACTGCCCAGCACTCGCCAACCCCGGTCAAGAGGACGCGAACAAGAACAAGACCGGCGACGTCTGCGAGCCTCCGCCCCAGTGCGTCATGGGCAAGGTCGCCTGCGATCTCGACTGCGATGGCGTCGCCAACGGCGGCGGCGCTTGCCCGGCCCCACCCAAGCCCGACAACTGCCCGGACATCGCCAACGCCGACCAGAAGGACAGCAACGGCGACGGCTTTGGCGATGTCTGCCAGCCGGTCACGCTCACCTATCAAGGGACGACGATAACGTGTACTGCGGCCCCGTCGCGTGGGGCGCGCGGCGTCGTCGGGATGGTGCTCCTGCTCGCGGCGATGACGCTCGCGTTGACGCTGCGACGCCGCAAGCCGGCCGTGGGTCGGCTCTCGAGGACGGGTCTCCCGCTCGTGCTCATGTCCCTCACCGTGGCGGGTCTGGTCTCGACGGTCCCTCGGTCGACGCGGGCCGAAGAGACCGTCGTGCCCGCTCAGGGCCTGGAGGTCTCCCCTTTTTATCAGGACCTGCTCTCGACCTCGATGGCCTACACGCGCAAGCAGTGGTCCTGGGACGTGGGCCTCTACCTCGACTTCCAGCGGAATCCGCTCACGGCGCGCAATAACGCCACCGGCGAGGTTGTCCGTCGCGTGGTCGAGAATGCCGTTGGCGGCCAGCTCTTCGGCGCGGTGTCCTTCGCCGATTGGTTCGAGCTCGGCCTCGCGCTTCCGGTCGTGCTCTTTCAGAGCGGTGAGGGCTTTCCGGGTGAGAGCAAGCCGGGCGTGGCGGGCGTGGGCGACCTGCGGCTCAACCCGCGATTCCAGATCTACAGAACGAAGAACAAGGTCTTTTCGATCGGCGTCCAGCCCGATCTCGCCTTTCCGACGGGGCGCTTGATCGATCCGTTCATGGGGGGGGCATCTGTCGTCTTCACGCCATGGCTCAACTTGAGCGTGACCGTGCCCCGCTTTGGCGTGTCGATGAACGTGGGCTACCGACTGCGCAAGGACGTGAGCATCGGCGATCTCCACGTCGAGGACGAGCTTCGCTGGCGGGTCGGCCTCTACGGTGTGCTCGTCCAGGAGCGGCTATCGCTCTACGCCGAAGCGTATGGTGGCGCGAACGTGGCGAGCAGTCCCTTCGGCGCCGCGAACACGAGCCCGACCGAGGTCGACGCTGCGCTGCGCATCCAGCTCACCAAGGGCGTCTACCTCGACCTCGGCGGCGGGGCGGGTGTCGTGCGTGGTTGGGCGGCCCCGGACTTCCGCGTCTTCGCCGGAGTGCGCGCTGGACGCGAGCCTGAGGAGATCGCGCCGCCGCCCCCACGGGAGCCGTGCGACCCGGACCCGGACCACGACGGCATCTGTAGCCCGTGTGTCGAGCGCCTTGGGCGCCAGGCGGAGCACGCCGCGGTGTGCAAGGGCGTCGACCAGTGCCCCGAGATCCCCGAGGACAAAGATGGCTTCGAGGACACGGAAGGGTGCCCCGACCCGGACAACGACAAGGACGGCATCTGTGATCCCTGGGTCGACAAGGAAGGGCAGCTCGCCAAGTACAAGGAGATCTGCAAGCTGAGCGACAAGTGTCCCGACGACCCGGAGGACAAGGACGACTTCGAGGACGAGGACGGCTGCCCGGATCCGGACGACGACAGCGACAAGATCTGCGATCCGTGGGTCAAGCAGCGTGGCGAGCTCGAGAAGTACGCGCCGCGGTGCAAGCTGGTCGACCAGTGCCCGAGGGTGCCGGAGAACTACAACGACTGGCTCGACGAGGACGGCTGCCCCGATGAGCTCAAGCTCGTCATCCGCAACGTCTTCTTCCACTACAACAAGGTGACGATGACGCCCGAGAGCGCACCGGAGCTCGACAACGTGGTCACGATCCTCAACAAGTACACCAACGTGAAGAAGATCAGCATCGAGGGCCACACGGACACTCGTGGGTCTCCCGGCTACAACCGTAAGCTCTCGGCCGGGCGCGTGAAGACGGTTCTCACGTACCTCGTCCAGCACGGGGTCGATGCGAAGCGCCTCACGGCCGTTGGCAAGGGCGAGGACGTACCCATCGTCATCCCGGAGAAGAACGAGGACGACTATCAGACCAACCGACGCGTCGAGTTCGTCATCCTCGAGATGGTGCAAGACGGCAAGGCCGTGAAGATCGAGATCAAGAAGCCGGTCCGCCAGAAGGCCGCTCCGGGCGAAGGCCCGAAGGGTAAGAAGGGCGGCAAGAAGGGCAAGTAGCCTGTTGGGCACCGCGCTGGCTCGGGATCGGCTGTCGCTCGGTCCCGGCCAGCAGGCGTCGTCCACGGCGCAGCGTAGCGTTTGAGGACTGCGGCAACCCGTCGGGGGCGAGCAGTGACCGGCCAAATTGTTCGCTCGAACGTGAAGCCCGGTTGACGCGCGTTATCCACTTCGTGCAAGATTCAGAGCGACCTCGGTGAGGTTGGCGGGCTTGGGGGCGAGCGCCGCTACAAACCAGGTCGGGGTGGTTTTTCTCCAAGGACGAATGGATTCGACCTGCGACAGTCGGCTGTGCGGTGGCGTACGATGCGCTACCCTGACGCCGAGAAGCAACAATTGCCGCCCCGAGTTCCTCTCGGCGCAGCCGTTGGTGACGACGGGAGGTAGGCGTGACCGCGCAATGGGGACATTGGGGTCGACTGGCATTGGCCTGTGTGGCCTTCAGCGTGGCGCTCGGGAGCTGTGGCACAGCAACCGTGCCCACGGCATCGGTCGACCAGAGCTACGCGCTTGCCTCGTGCGGGCCAAGCTGCGCTTCCGACCTTGGCAAATTTGAAGCAGCCCACGAATCCTGCATGCAGGACGTGGCCTCGTGTGCTGGCCGCGACTTGCCGTGTGCGGCCTATTGCGCCGTCAAGGTGGGCTGCACGGGCAGCCTCCGCGGATGGACGCTGAAGCAGGCCGTAGACTGCGTGATCGCGTGTCCCGCCGAGGGTCAGCGACGGTGCGGCGGCCTGTGCGTCGACACCCAGAGCGACGTCAACCACTGCAGCGAATGCGGTCGCGCGTGCGCCGCGGGCGAGACGTGTGTCGCTGGTGCCTGCACGCCTCCGGCCGCGGGCCCGTGCGCCAAGGACGGTACGCCATGCGGCGACGACAACACGTGCTGTGGCGGCGCGTGCATCGACACCCGCGCAGACCTCGCCCACTGCGGCGGTTGCGGCGCCCCGTGTGGCGAAGACCACAGCTGCTGCGGGGGCAAGTGCACCAACGTTCACGACTCGAGCAACTGCGGCGGCTGCGGCATCGCTTGCGGTGCGGGTGACGCGTGCTGCCTCGGCGGCTGCACCGCCACGTCGAGTGACCCGCTCCACTGCGGTGGCTGCGGCAAGCCGTGCGGCAAAGGCGAGCTCTGCTGCGCCGGCAAGTGTGCTGCGGACGAGGCCGCGACCGGGTGCGCGTGTGCGACCACGGCCGACTGCGCACCGCTGGACGATGGAGACAAGTGCAACGGCATCATCGCATGCACGGGAGGTACATGCGTGCTCGACAAGAGCGGTGTCGTTCCGTGCGCGGCGGATTCGGCCGGCCCGTGTATGACCGCGGCATGCAACCCAGTCACGGGCTCCTGCGACGCCGGACCGAAGGCCAACGACACCGCGTGCGACGATGGCGACGCGTGCACGAAGAGCGACAGCTGCCAGGCCGGCACGTGCACCGGGATGGAGCTCGCGCCTGCCTGCCAGTGCGCACACGACGGCGACTGCGACGACGACAACGCCTGCAACGGCGCGGAGACCTGCGTCGCCGACGGCCCCGGCAAGAGCTGCAAGTCGGGTACGCCCGTCACCTGCCCGCCAGATCCGGCCCAGCCCTGCGCGGTCCCGCAATGTGACTCGGCTACCGGGGCCTGCGGCAGCGTGTCCGCCGTAAACGGTTCGCCGTGCACCGTCCTCGGCGGGCCCTGCGGCGGCAAGGCCTCCTGCGACTTCGGCAAGTGCGTCGGCGTGTCTGCTGCGAGCTGCGGCGAGTGCACGAGTGACCAACAGTGTCCCACCAGCGACGCCTGCGACGGTGCCTGGAGCTGCGTGGGAGGCCCCGATGGCGGGAAGCACTGCCAGCAATCCGCCACGCCTCAAGTGACCTGTGAGCCAGGCAAGACGTGCAATCCAGCCACCGGGAGCTGCGAGTGATGGAGCGACACGCGATGAAGACCAACCTGATCTCCGCCCGCGTTCACCTTGTGCTGGCATGTGCGCTGGGGCTTCCTGCGACTGCCTGGGCTCAGCAGACCAACGCGCCGTTCGACAGCCCGGTGCCGTTGACGACCCCGGTGCCGACCGCAGGCCTGATTCTGGCCGTCGAGGGCGGCACGGTGGCGGCGCGCAACGTGTCGAAGAAGCCGCTCTTCATCTCGACGGACAACCAGAAGAGCATCCTGGGCCAGACGTCCGATCCCACGTACGGGCCCTTCCTCCGGTTTTCCGAGACGATCGACACGCGGCTCAAGTACGTCGTTCAGGACCACGCGCCGTTTGGCACGACGACCAAACTCACCGCGGCGCCCGGGGCGACCGACTTCGGCAAGGGGCTGACCCTCGCCGTCTGGTTCCGCTACAACTCGGCCAACACGCTGGGTCTGATCCCCATCTTCAAGAAAGGCTTCTGCGTCTCCACCTTGAACGGCAACCCGGCCGTTCACGACTGCGGCTCCATGCCCACGGGCAAGCGCGTGGCGTCGGACATCACCATTTCGGACACGCTGTGGCACCACCTCGCGCTGCGTATCTCGACGCACTCGGTCGACCTCTTCGTCGATGGCCAGGCGGCAGTCTCCTTCGTCAACCCCAAGCCGCTGAGCTGGCTTCAATCCGACGCGATGCGCGAGACTCGTTTTGGCACCCAGCCCGCCTACATCGACGCGAGCGACACCGACAAGACCAAGCTCATCGCGCGCAAGTCGCCCACCGACATCGCGAAGATCTACCTCTACAACCTGCCGCTCAACCTGGCCGACATCCAGGCCATTCGCGCGAGCTTCCTCGCGGGCCTCGCGTTCCAGTGGCCGCCGCTCGACTCCTACCTGTTGGGCTTCACGCCAGTGGCGGGCTCGGCCCGCCCCAGGAATCCGAACGGCACCAAAAATAGCTTCGAGGTGAGCCTCCCGGTGAAGGCGCTGGCGGCCTCGACGGGCAAGGTCGTTCCTGACCTCGACCTCCTCCGGTATCAGCCCGCCGGGCAGCAGACTCCGCTGTACTTCAAGGAGACCGCCGGCAGCGAGTACGTTCCCCCGTCCATCCTGGGCGACGTCTTGAAGGACCTCACGAGCTTCTCCATCGGTGCCTGGATCCGCTGGCCCGACACCCTCGACGCGACCGGCAAAGCCGTGCTCACTTGGCGCCCCACCTACGAGGAGGGCACGGGCTGGACGATCCAGCTGGCATCGACGGCAGCGTCCAAGGCCCAGCTCAAGTTCGTGTGCGGCAACGGCACCTCTCAAACCTTCGAGATCGGCCGAACCGACGCCACCTCTCCGATGTCGGACATGACCAATCGATGGCACCTGTTGGCAGTCCGTCCCATCGACGACGCCAACGTCGAGGTGCACCTGAATCAGGTTCTGTTGGGCAAGGTCGGTGGCTGCACCGGCTACAACGCGCCGGTACTCGTCGCTGGCCCGTTCCCCTACTTGGCGGCGGCGGGCGACGTGCCGACGTCGTACGTGGCGGTCTTTCGGGGACGGACGCCGCTCAGCACGCTCGCGCAGTACCTGGCTCCGGGACCGCAGCTGTATTCGGCCGTGGCCAAGACCACCGACGTGACCGACGATTGGGGCTCCGCCGCTAGCGTGGACTATCCGGCGGGGGGGGCCTTTGCCGATGGATACTTCGGCAGCCGGACCCGCTTCTGGCTGAACGGCGCCGATCTACGATCGTGGCTGTTCCTCGACGAGGCCAACCCGGCGTTCACGTTTTCCACGAAGCTCGTCGTCAACGGGCTCCCGGTTTTCACGTCTTCCGACTTCTTGAGTGGCGCCAAGTGGACGACGGTGCTCGCCAGCCGCACGTTCACCAAGTCGCTGCCCCCGCCCGCTTCCGCCCTTACCGTCTCGAATACAGACGTCCAGATCTTGTTTGATGACTACAACGAGCAGAAGAAGTTCGTGACTCTCGCCGTCGAGACTCCGTCGTTCGACCCGCCCTCGGCGCCGTCCCCTTCGGAGCTTTCGGACAACCCGAATCTCTCCCATCGCCGCAGGTTCCTCGTCCCCGTGCCCCTGACCGTCGGGACGGAGTACCGTATCACGGTGGCGTGGCCCTACATCCACCCTGACTTCAGCAAGCCCGACACGTCCGAGACCATCCTCGAGCCGGCCGTGTTCATCAACGGTGAGCTCATCAATGCGACCAAGAACCTGCCTCTGGACAAGCAGACCGGCGTCGTGCCGTCGTCCAACCGCTCGTGGGCCACCCAGCTCGCGGCTTGGAAGGTCGCGGACCCGAGCAACAACCCGCGCCTCCGCTTTACGCTCTCCGACACGCGGGTCTATCCGCGCGCGGTGCTCGAAGGTGCCACGCTGGGGATTGCCTGCGCCTCCCTTCCGGCGTCGCTGTCATGCCAGTCGAACAACCTCGCCGCGAACGTCGTGCCCGCGCAGAGCCTCGTGAGCGCGACATGCACCTGCTCGAGCTGCGACACGTCGAAGTCCTACCGGGTCGCCTCGGTGGGCCTCTCGGGCGAGGAGTGTCGTGAGAAGCTCGACCTGTTCGATGCCTGCGCGGTCAACGAGCAGTGCAAGAGCGGCGTATGCCAGCGGGATACCGACGGTGCCGGCTTCTGCGTCTATGGGCCGAGCGACCAGGCGAAGTGCGAGGCCGATTGTAACTATCGCGGCCGCCAGTGCATCGCCCAAGGGGCCGGTGGGTGGACGTGCGGTGACTGCCGGCCCGGCTTCGTCCTCGAGGCGGCCAAGCAGAACTTCGCAGTGACCAGCCCCGACCGCGACTGCGCCTACCGTCCTACGAAGAAATACGGCGAGACGTGCGAGTTCGACGCCGAGTGTCTGTCCAACAAGTGCAAGGAGACCGTCCTGCGTACGACCACGCGCCTGACCGGGGGGCAGATTGTCGAGTACATGGACCAGGGGCAGGACTACTCAGGCTGTTGTAGTCCCAAGACCATCGTGTGCAAATTCCCTGGACATAAGTACGAAAACAACCAATTCGGCACCAACCGATACGAACAGCAGGACGTCATCGCCAAGGTGTGTATGGCGTCTAGCAAAGAACAGTGCGAGCAACTTTCGGTACCCGCTGGGCCGCCGATACCCGTGATTCCGCCGGTCGTTCAACCGGCGCTCGACAAGGGTCCCAAGGCCGCAGCCGCACTGGCCGCGTACGAGTGCCAGTTCAAGGGGAGCCACGCCTGCTTGGCAGGCGAGGCGCGTCGAGCTCGAATCCTGAAGCCCGAGGCCTGCGAGAAGATGCTGACTGCGAAGGGTCCCCCCGGGAAGGAGCACCAAGGTTGGGTCCACGAGGCGGGCGAATGCAAGGCCAAATGCGGAGGGATTCTCGGGCTCCAGTGCAAGACTACAAGAACCAGCAAAGCCGAGTATTCCAAGCGCCGCCTGATCCTCGAACGCACAGGCCTCGACCTCACGGTCGCCGACCTGAAGTTCCTGTTCCTCAACGACGAGTCGACCTATCAGCAGTCGGACTACGGCAAGCTCCTCGACGCCGGCGTCGGCAACCTGCTCTTCGAATACGCTGTGGCGGACGCTACCGGGAAGGCGGAGCTGGTGAAGCAGTATGGCGCCTTCCAGCCAATCGGCGCCTGTGATGGAAGCCTGGCGTCCTTCTGGAAGGTCGACCAGGACAAGCTCGCCTACTGGACGAACAACGACATCGCCTGCGAGCCTGACGCGCAAGACAACGGCGCCGTGTGCAAGCCGCCGCCGCATTCGAAGGCCAAGGACGCCGCAACGGACTCCCGGCCGTGGCAGGAGGTCGCCCGCAAGTACTGCAAGTCGTACTACTGCAACCGGGTCTCATTGAAGTGTGACGACGGCGACAACCCCCTCGACGAGGTCCGACTCAGCAAGGAGGGGATGAACATTCACCGTCAAGGCAAACAGAATACGGTCTTTGGCTACCTTCGGATGGACTACGCCCAGATCAAATACAATGCCAAGACGTGTGCAAACAATCAGCACGTCGACCCGGTGACCGGCAATTGTTCAGCCACGGCCACGCCCGAGGCGCCGTCGCGATTTGGAGAGCTTGCCTACAAGCTGGCCCACAAGTACACGCTCTTCCTCTTCTACATCCCGATTCCGGCGTTCGGGGTCGAAAACAACGTCAGTATCGACAAGGTCGGCCCAGAGCCCATCGGGATCAAGGACCGCTGCACGACGGGCAACGGAAAGCTCACCATCCTGGGCTACGACTACGACGCCGCCCCGCCACCGGACGGCGGCACGTGCAATTTGCCCGGGAAGTCGCTGCCCGCCGGAGGCTGGCACGTCTGCGGGACGGATTGCCCCAAGGAGCCCGAAGATCCGTTTGGAGATTTTCTCAAGTCGATCAAGCCGACCAAGCCGACGTTCAACCCCAAGAAGCAGGGCCTCGCCGCCAAGGCGAAGTTCAAGGGCATCGACCCCGGCCCCGGCGCGAGCCAAGCCGACAGCGCGGCGACTGCGGTGTGCCTGCCGATAGAAATGATACTTGGAAAGAAAATCAAGAAGAAGCTAGAGAAGGTCAAACAGTTCAACGTCGGCCCGGTGCCGGCCTATGTCGCGGGCAAGATCGTGCCGCTCCTGTGTGTGAACGCGGAGTACGAGTGGTGGCCTGATGGATTCCCTGCCCTACGTATCGAGCCGTGGGTCGCCGTCGAGGTTCAGGGCAAGATCGCCGTCGGGTTCAACTCGAAGGGCGTGGCCGAGGCGCCTGACACGCCAGCCACGGCACCTGGCAAGGGCGACGCGGCCGGTGACGACAAGGACGGCAAGAAGAAGAAGGAGGAGGAGGACAAGGTCGAGGTCGGTATCGGCGTTCGCCTGACCGTCCTGCTCCTCCGGATTGGCTTCCCGGTTGTCGAGGGAGCCGTTGTTCGGCCGCTCAAGGATGCGTTGGGTAAGGTGGTAAAGTACATCTACGAGCTAGGGGTGTACGAGAAGGTGCTGTTCAACCTGGCGACGCTAGGCGGCGGCATGGAGCTCTGGGGCGGTCTGGCCATCGGACCATGGAAGCTCGAGATCATCATTCCACTCTTCTCGTGGGCGCCACTGCGCTGGGAGTGGGAGATCTCGTCGAGTGAGAACTTCCGGCGGGTCATCGACTTCCTCGCGAAGTTCCCGCATCCGGGCGGACAGGTTCCGCAGCTTCCCACCTGCAACAACTGGAATCCGTGGGACACGTGCAACGCACCAATCCCGCCCATCAAGCCGTGACCGTCCACAAGGAGGGCCTAATGCGTCGGACAACTTCCAACAATCGCGTGCTGTGGTGGGCCGGTGGAGGCGCTGCGATCCTGCTCGGGGCGGCGCTGATCGTCGTCCTCAGCGGTGGGCCCGTCGATGGCGGTCTCGCTCCGATGGACCGGCTGGCTCCGTCGGTCGTCGCCGCGCAGACGAGCCCGCCGCCCAAGGATAGCGACGGGGGATCAGCCGCCCCGACCCCACGCGCCATCGATGCGTGGGACCTCGCCAGCGGTGGCGTGGGTCGCTATCGGATCGCTGGAGAGCTCTGGATGACCGAGACCGGGGTGCTCACGTCGGAGGGACGCGTCCGGTTCGAGGGCGACTGGGAGCTCGCCCCTCGCACGGCTGACTCCTCGGACCCGTGGGTCGTCGGCCAGCTCGATCGGCTGAAGGTGACCGGGGAGGTCGCGTCATTCGATAAGGGCGCCTTTGGTCGTCTGGGCGAGGAGCAGGGCCCGTATCACGTTGCGCTGCGCCTCGGCTCCTCCGGAGAGGTCGAAGAGCACCGGTTCAGCCCGAACACCCCGTCGGGCGTCCGCTCCGCGACCGAGATGTTGGTCGTCGGCATGAAGACGGTCCGGGCCCCCGACGACGCGGCCCTCACCAGCGTCCGCGCCGAGGAGGTGCCCGGAGGGACGATGGACGTGAGCTACGTGAAAGAGGACGAGGTCACACTGGCAAAGCGGTGGGGACAAGGCCTTCAGTCGGCGCTCGAGCGGACCTCGTGGCAGGCCGGAAGCAGCCTCCTCACCTTCGATGCCCTTGGCTTGACCGCGATGGATTTCACCTGCGTCGTGAACACCGACGTGACCTGGCACAAGCGGGTCCCTCACCACTTCCAGGTCGGCTTCCGGGCCCAGTCGCAGCGGACGGCCCTCGTCGCTGGGGACTGGGTCACCGGGGTGGACCTGAACGCGCTCCTGACCGGCGAGCAGATTGCTGGGAAGACGGAGAAGCCGGAGGCCCTGCCGGCGCCCACGCCACGCGCGTTGGGGGTGATCCTCGAGGAGGCGGCGGAGGCCACGGTGAAGGGAGAGGCGATCGAGCGATCGAGGCTCTCCATGGAGCTACGCGTGAACGTCTCCGCGAGCCTCCCGGTCCTCGGCCAGGTGCTAACGATGCTCAAGACGCCCGGCCTTCAGGGCGGCGCGCTCATGACCTTGGTCGAGGGGCTCGCCTACGCGACCTCCGACGCGGCGAAGATCGCGTATGCCAAGGCCTTGCTGGATCCGAGCTTGCCTCGGCTCGCCCGGTTCTCGCTCGTCGCTGCCGCGGCCACGATCGAAGAACCAACGCCTCAGGTGCTCGACGCGATCCGCACCTGCGCCAAGGATCCCGCCTGCGACGTCCGGAGCCAGGCCGCGCTCGTGTGGGGCACGATCGCTTCGCTGGAGCTCGACTCGAACCCATCGCTCGGCGCGTACCTGCGCAACGAGCTGCTGGCAACGGCGGCTCCGTCGCTCCTGACCAACGACGCGACGCCGGATCCCGGACCCGACACCGGGCTGTGGATTCGGGCGCTCGGCAACCTCGGCGGGGTCGAGGTTTGGCCGATGGTCGCGCCCTGGCTGTCCAGCAACGACGATCTGGTGCGTGGCTTCGCGCTGCGCACCTTGCGGTTCGTTCCGGTCGCCGCAGCGAGGCAGGCCTTGGCCGAGGCCATCCGCGAGGAGCCTGACCACCGAAACCGGAGCGAGGCACTCACCGCCGCGATGTACCAGCCGCGCGCGGCGATGGAGAAGGCCGTCAAGCGCGCGATGCGGGAGGACAGCGACAGCGCGGTGCGGCTCGACGCCGGCTACCTCGTAGCCCACTGGGGCCTGACGTCGCCGGGACTGTACGCAGAGATCAAGGACGCCGCCCTTCACGAGATCAAGCCCGAGGTCAAAGAGGGCCTGCTGGGGCTGCTCCCCAAGATCATCAAAGACGACGAGAGCACGAACCCATGAGGCAGTCGAATCCTGACCGCGGCTGGCTCGCCAGCCCGATGTGGCCGGTGCTCTGGGTGTTGGCGATCACGTCGGGTTGCGCCGGCTCCGGCGAATGCCTCCTGGGCACCCGCTACGATGGGACCCAGTGCGTGCCCACGGCGATCGCGTCGGTGTGTGGCGCTGGGACCAAAGTCGACCCCAAGACAGGCTCCTGCGTGCCGAGCCCGGACGCCACGACGAGCGACACGCCCTCCGGGGACAGCGCGGCATCGAACGATGTCGGTAGCCCTGCCGAGGGCCTGGTTGGCACCGACGTCGTCAACCTCGAGGGCCTACTCGGGTGCACGCCGTACTGCCCTCCGACCCCGTCCTGTGCCAGCGACGGCTGTGGCGGCTTCTGTGGCACGTGCGGCGCCGGCGAGAAATGCGGCGCGCTCGGCGTCTGCGTTCCCGACGCGACCTGCATCCCGGAGTGCACCGGACGGGTCTGTGGTACCGACGGGTGCGGAGGAAGCTGCGGCGCATGCACGGACACGAATGCTCCGGTGTGTATCGACGGTGCCTGCGGCATCCCCTGCGTACCGAACTGCGTGTTCAAGAGCTGCGGCACCGACGCGTGCGGCGGGAGCTGCGGGACGTGCGGCGCCGGCTCGAGCTGCGTCGATGACGCGCAGTGCCTCCCCACGGCTTGGAAATGCGCCCCGACGGCCTACGCCACGGGCGACCAATGCGATTGCGGCTGTGGTGCCGCGGATCCCGACTGCGACGCGTCCGGCATGGCGCTCTCGGGCTGCATTGCCTTCGAGACGTGCGAGGCAGGACTGTGCGTGTCGACCGTCGCCGCTGGCTGGACGTGCGCCAAGGAAGCCTACGGCAATGGCGGCCTCTGCGATTGCGGCTGCGGCGCAGCCGATCCCGACTGCGCCGATCCCAATGTGGTCATCATTGGCTGCAGCGCCGGGCAGGTGTGCAGCGCCGCCGGCGTCTGCGAGCAGTGCGTAGCCTCGTGCAAGGACAAGGTCTGCGGCACCGACGGGTGCGGCGGGAGCTGCGGAGAGTGCAAGCAGGCACCACAGAGCCCCGAACTGGCGTGCGTGGCCGGCGCCTGCGTCGACGGCTGCCTTCCGAGTCCCGTAGCGTGCGCGACCGCGGTGTGCGGCGACGATGGCTGCGGCGGGACGTGCGGGACGTGCCCGACCAACACGGTCTGCAGCGCAGGTACGTGCGTCGTGGCGCCGGGAAAATCGTGCAAAGGACACTGCAAAGGCACGGCCCCTGGTGGCTGTAGCTGCGCCATCGGCTGTGAGCTGTCCAAGACGTGCTGCCCCGACTACGGCGACGTGTGCCAGTGCGAATCGGCGTGCATTGGCAAGGCGTGCGGTCCTGACGGCTGCGGTGGTACCTGCGGCTTCTGTGACCCGAGCTCGGCTTCGCCCTTCTGCGATGGCAAGGGGCAGTGCGGAGCCACGTGTGTACCTCTGTGTGCCGGGAAGTCCTGCGGCCCGAACGGCTGCGGCGGCAACTGTGGCACATGCAGCGCCGACGCAACGTGCAACGACTCGGGCGCCTGCGTCGGCCCCGCGTGGACCTGCGAGCCGGACCTCTATCAGGACGGCGTGACGTGCGACTGCGGCTGCGGCCTGCCCGATCCCGACTGTACCGTGATCTCCGACACCTACGGCTGTCCCAAGGGCGTGGGCTGCGACGCGGGGACCGGGCTCTGCAAGATGGCGATCTGCACGTCGACGAAGCAGTGCGCCGTGCCCAAGTGGTGCATTGGTCACTATGGCGTGGGCGATGGGCACCGGCGTGGCACCTGTCAGGTACCCGACCCGACCACGTTCGGACCGGGGATGCCGTGCGCGTTCGACACCGACTGCGCGAGCGGAATCTGCGGCGCGGGGGTCTGCCGCGAGGCGTGCGGCAGCGACGCGGACTGCACCAAGGGTGCGATTTGCACCGGGATCGCGGTCGTCGATGGGCTCACGGAGGCGCCGCTCGGCGTGGTCACCGTCTGCGAGTCCACGATCCAGCTCGCCGAGCCATGCACCTCGCAGGTGGCTTGCGGTCCATCCCGGCAGTGCCTTGCCACCATCGACCCGAAGGACTTGGGCGCCGCTTACCGATGTGGCTTGCTGACCGACCCAACCTCGGAAGGCGTCGACTGTGACGCTTTGGCGCCATGCCCCATCGGCCTCGTCTGTAGCGGTGGACGGTGCATGCGCGCGTGTCCGGCGGGAAACGCCGACTGCCCGGCAAACACGACCTGCGGCAAGGCGACGCTGCATGGCGGCAAGACGACGACGGCGAGCGACGATGTGATGGTCGAGGCGTGCGTGCAGAACTGAGACGTTGCCGCGGGTGGCGGTAGCGAGACGTGGAGATGGGAGGCAGGGCGATGGACGGACCAGCACGAACGCAACTGAGACGAACTCGGCGATGGGGTGGGCCCGCAGCGGCGTCGCTTGCCTTGGCCACCCTGGTCGCAGTGGTGGGATGTGGCGAGACCGCGGTCGTGTGCGCCGAGGGAACGAGCCTCGACGCGAAGGGCGTGTGCGTTTCGACGGAGCTCCTCAAGGCCCGATGCGGCAACGGCACTGTGTGGGACGGAACGGCCTGCATCCTGGCACTCGTCGGACTCGGCGGGGACGCCGCCGCGACCGATTCGAGCCCGTCGCCCGACGCGGGTTCTCAGCCAGAGACCACGAGCGCGCCCGACTCCGGGCCGTCGCAGGACGTGAGTGCAGCCGTGGACGCCGGTCAGGACGCCAGTCCAGACGCACCATGCAGCCCCGCGTGCGCCGGCAAGGAGTGCGGCGACGACGGCTGCGGCGGCTCCTGCGGCGAGTGTCAGTTCGTGTCCAACAAACCCATCTGCTCCGAGGGCCTGTGCATCGCCATACCGTCATGTACGCCGGATTGTGCCAACAAGACCTGCGGCGACAACGGCTGCGGCGGCTCGTGCGGCGGCTGTGGCCCAGTGCAAGCGTGCTTCGCAAACAAGTGCGTAACGATCGAACCGAAGGACAGCTGCGTGGGTCACTGCGGCCTCTCGGCGCCCGGCGGGTGCCTCTGCAACGACGACTGCGGCGAGGTCGTGGAGTGCTGCGCGGACTTCTTCGCTGCTTGCTATTTCACGTGTACGCCAGAGTGCACCGGCAAGAATTGCGGTGACGACGGGTGCGGCGGCTCCTGCGGGAAGTGCGGCGTGGGTCAGGTCTGCGGAGCGGCGGGGACCTGCGGCGACGATCCCTGCCAACCCGATCCGTGCTCGGGCCATGGCACCTGCGGCAAGGGCGGCTGCTCCTGCAACCTGGGGTACTCGGGCTTGGCGTGCAACGCGTGCATCCCTGGCTATGTCGGCTACCCGACCTGTGTGCCGAGCGCCTGTCAGGGCCAGCTCTGCAACACCCATGGCGTGTGCCAGGAGCCTACTGGCGCGTGCAAGTGCGATCCCGGCTTCTCCGGCGCTACGTGCGACGCCTGCGCTGACGTCAGCCAGTCCTACCCGGCGTGCAAGGCCACCCCATGACCACGAGACGGCACCTCGAATCCGGTGAGAAACCGCTCGGCAGGCCGAATTTTTATCGCGGCTCTCGCGGCCGCGCGGAGGTTTCGATGCGGGTCACATCACTGATGAGAGTGGTCATCGTGCTCACGCTCCCCGTGATCAGCTGGTCGCTTCCGAGCTGCACCCCCACGCCGACGACGAATAGCTCGACCGCACACTGTAGCGCAGCGGACGGTCCCAACACGTGCAGCTCTGAGTTCGCGTGTTATGGGCGGGTCGTGTCGGCGGGCGAGAGCCACGTCTGCGCCATCGTTGGCACTCCACCCGAGGTGCGGTGCTGGGGCGGGAATGCGAAAGGGCAGCTGGGCAGCGGCGCGGGCAGCCCGGCCGCGGTGAATACGGCGACGACGCTCGATCTCTCCGCCGAGCTCAATGGCCTCGCTCTCGAAGAGATCGACTCAGCGGGGACCCAGTCGTGCGTTCGCGCGGGGGACAAGCTCGTCTGCTGGGGCCGCGACCGCCTCGGGCATCATGCGATCACGATGCCGTTGACCACGGGTGAGGCATTGAACGGGTTGACCGTGGGCGAGAAGCACGCCTGTGTGCGCCGGACGGTCTCGGGTCAGGCCGCCGGCAGCGCGTGGTGCTGGGATGCGTGGGGGCCGGGGGGCGCAGACGTCGACAGCACCGGCGCCAAGCTCACCCCGCTGGCGGACGTGGTCGAGCTGGCGGCGGGGGCGGGCTTCACCTGCGTCCGGCGCGGGACCTCGCTTGCCGCAGCCGGCACCGTGCGGTGTTTTGGCCAGAACGACCAGGGGCAGCTTGGCGTCGGTCGCGTTGACAGCGCCACGCATCCGGCCTGCATGGTCTGGAAGACGTCGAAGGACTACGACGCCGACCTGCGCGCCACCTCGCTGGCGGCCGGTTCGTCCCACGTATGCGCAGTCCAGGGCGGTACGCCGTACTGCTGGGGCAACGGCGAGTGGGGACAGCTCGGCCGAGGAACCATCGACGGCGGACCGACCGCGATGCAGGTCGACGGCGAATGGAACGACGTCGTCGAGCTCTCCGGGGCCGAGAGCACGGTCTGCGCGCGGCGGGGAGCCAGCGTGTCAGGACCTGGGAGCGTGTGGTGTTGGGGACGCGGCCGCAACGGGGAGTTCGGAGATCTGGGTGGAGCGCAGTGGCTCGACCGCCAGTTCCCTGTTCAGATCGTCGTCGGTACCCAGCCACCGTTCGAGGACGTCGTCGAGCTCTCCGTTGGCTCGGCGCACGCGTGCGCGCGCCGTGGCCAGACCCGGGATGGGGGGGCGGAGCTCTGGTGCTGGGGCCGGTCCTTCATGGGTGAGCTCCCGACCGCCTCGGCGACCGTTCCAGCACGTATCGGCGAGTTCAGCGATGCGGTCGAGGTCTCTGCCGGAACCACCGCGACCTGCTTCCGTCGCGGGACTGGCCGCGACGCGGCCGCTCAGGTGTGGTGCGCCGGATCGAACGAGGACGGCCAGCTCGGCGTCGGGGGCGTTGACACGCTGCCTCACGGTCCGACGAAGGTGGAGACCATCTCCGACGCGCTGGAGGTCGACGCCGGGCACCGATTTGCGTGTGCGCGGCGCCAGAACAAGGAGGTTTGGTGTTGGGGCTTCAACGGCGACATGCAGCTGGGCAGCAACGGTGGCACCGTCGTTGGCACGCCGGGCCGCGTCACTGGGCTCTCGGACGTGGCGCAGGTCGCACTTGGGTCGACCCACGCCTGCGCGCGAAAGACCGACGGCACGGTCTGGTGCTGGGGAACGTCCCGAGGGGGCCTCGGTGACGGCAAGACCACGGCCAGCAGTACGCCGGTCCAGGTGGTGGATCCAGCGACCAAAGCGGCCCTGAACAACGCCGTCGACCTGAGCCTTGGCTTGAACTTCAGTTGCGCACGGGTCCAGCAAGGCCAGGAGTTCCGCGTGCGCTGCTGGGGCGCCAACGACGGGGGACAGACGGGTCTTGCGGCCAGCCCGAGCGCGCCCCCCGCGGCTCCCGTGCGTGCGTGTCCGCCCGAGCGAGAGGTGTGCGGAAGCGGGTGCGTGCTCCGCCTGGGAAACAAGAGCCCCGGGGTGCCGAACGAGGACGCCAACTGCGGCAAGTGCGGCAATGCGTGTGCGACCGGCCAGCGCTGTTGGGAGGGCGAATGCTGCACGGCCGAGACCTGCAAGCTCACGTGCCAAGATGGTGACCTGGGCCCGTCGACCACCGACGTCGTCGAGATCGCGGCGGGCTCGGACTTCGTCTGTGCGCGGCGTGGCACCAAGCGCGACGCCGGCGGAACCGTCGAGTGCTGGGGCAACAGCGCCGATGGGCGATTGGGCCGACCCGTCCAAGTTCAGGCCGAAGCGGCCGTGCCCAAGCCGGTCCAGGACCTGGACAACGTCATTCAGCTCGCCCTCGGGAAGGCACACGCGTGCGCACGCAAGGCCGACAAGACCATGTGGTGCTGGGGCGCCAACGCGGACGGTCAGCTCGGCAATGGCCGCAAGGAGGCGTCTGCGTTTCCCGTCCAGGTGCTCGATCCCGATGCGTCCAATCCCACGCGCCCCTTGACCGGCGTCGAGGACATGACGGCGGGCGGCGGCTTCAGCTGCGCCCGCATGGGCGATGGCCGGATCCGGTGCTTTGGTGCCAATGACCAGGGCCAGCTCGGCGATCACTCGAACACCCCGCGCACCACGCCGTCGGAGGCCTCGCGCTGCTGTACCGCCGGGCAGGAGGCCTGCACGTCCGGCTGCGTGGACCTCAAGACGGACGTGAACAACTGCGGAACGTGCGGCAACCAGTGCGGTGCAGCGTCCTTGTGCAAGGAGGGCGAGTGTACCGCGTGCGGCGCGCCCAATACGGTGTGCGGGACGGCCTGCGTGGATACGAGCAAGAGCACCGACCACTGCGGAACGTGCAACAACGCGTGTCCGGCAGGAGCTCACTGCCTGCTCGGGAAGTGTCGTGTGCCCACGGAGTGCCACACGTGTGTGGCGGCCAAGTGCGTCACGTCAGCGCAGGCGTGCGGCGCAGACACCACGTGCGTCGCGCGCGAGAACTGCCGTGCCGACGCCAAGGACGCCGCCGCCGTGACTGCGTGCGGTGCGGCCACCGACACGGCGAGCCTTGCGCTCGAGACCTGTCAAAAGACCGCGTGTGCGCCGGAGTGCGGCCACTACGGCTGGTGCTCTGTCGCGTGTGCGTCGGACGCCGAGTGCCCGACGAGCGGTCGGTGCGTCGCGGTGGGTGGCGCGAGCTTCTGCTTGAAGAAGTGCGACACGGCGGCCTGCGGCGCCGGCTTTACTTGCAAGGGCGGCGCCTGCACTCCGGACGGAGGCCAGTGCGCGGCTTGTGTGGACCACGACAAGGACGGCTACGGCGTCGGAAGCGCGTGCCCGAAGGCCGGTGGGGACTGCAACGACAAGGACGCGGCCGTGAATTCGGGAGCCAAGGAGACGTGCAACGCAAGGGACGATGACTGCAACGGACAGACTGACGAGGGCATCGACCTGCAGTGGGAC
>SXOX01000139.1 GCA_005776585.1 Pseudomonadota bacterium
GTCTGGCTTCTCGACGCAGGCGTCCACGGCGCACGCAGCACTCCCCGCCAGCGCGGGGCCGCGGCGGATGTAGCCGTACCCGGTCTCGGGGCGGTCCGGGGTGATGCCGAGCGTGACGATGCGGCCTTCGCGCGCGAGCGCCGTGGCGTCGGTGACGAGCCGCCGAAAGCCCTCGGTGTCCGCGATGTGGTGATCGGCGGCGAAGACGGCCAGCACGCCATCGGGAGACTCGGCGTGCACGAGCGCGGCGGCGAGGCCCAGACACGGTGCCGTGTTGCGGGCCATGGGCTCCACGACGAGGCGCACGCCCATGGCGCCCACGGCTTCGTAGGTCGGCGCTGCGAGGTGGCCGCCCGTGACGATCAGCACGCGCCCGTACGGCACGAGCGACGGCGCGACGCGGTGGACCGTCTCCTCCAGCAGCGTGCGCTCCGTGACGAGGCTGAGGAGCTGCTTTGGCCGATGGCGCCGGCTGGCGGGCCAGAAGCGCGTCCCCGCGCCGCCGGCCATGACCACGGCGAAGACGCCGTCCAATGCTGTCGAGGTCGAAGTCACCGGCGCGCTGTAGCGCACGCCATGGCCTGGGTCAATCGGGCTCAATCCATGAGGAGCTCGTGGGCCCACTGGATGGCCTTCTCGACGGCGCCCGGCTGAATCCCGAGCAGCGAGATGGTCTCCTCCGGATCGATCGACGGCGGCGGCGAGACCGGTGAGCCGAGCTGCTCTTTGTCGGCGACGTAGTAGGCCAGCGCGAGGAGGCGCACCGTGGCGACCTCCGCGGGCTTGAGGAAGGCGATCTCGCGATTTCCGAGCGCGCGGTGCGTCGCCGCGATACGGATGCATCGCTCGGGTACCTTCCAGGAGGTGAGCACGGCGATGCCGATGCGCTGGTAGTGGTGCGAGATGGCCTGGCTGAGCGCGTGGAGGTCGGGCGTGGCGTCCGGCCGCACCTTACCGGCGACATGTCTGACGGTCACCGCCTCGCCGACGCGATGCATGAGCGCCGCGAGGTAGACGTCCTCTGGGTCACCGGTCGCCGAGCTGGTCCCGCGGCCGAGCTCGCGCGCGACGTTCGCGATGAACGACGTGGAGCGCCACATGCGCTGGAGCAGCGCCGCGTACGCCGCGTTGGCGACATCGAACGTGCGGCGATGCAGCACCGTGAGCGCCTCGTTGAGGACGCTGCGGTTGCCGAGGCGAATTACGGCGTCCTTGACGTTGGAAACGGGCCGCTGGCCGCGGAAGAACGCCGTGTTGACCGTCTTGAGCACGCGCCCGACGATCGCCTGACTGCTCTCGATCGCGCGCACGACCTGCGAGCTGGCCAGGTTGGGCTGGCTCTGCAACGCGAGCAGGTCCTCGAGCGCGGCCTCCGGGGACGGTGGCGCGACCTCGGCCGCGTCGATCTGTCGGGCAAAGTCTCCGACGAGCGAGACGATGATGTCCTCGACCGACCGCGCGGGAGCCGCTGCGGTGGGCGTGGCGAGGTTCTTGGGCCGCGACCAGAGCGTGCCGACGGGTTCTGCGCGGGTCGCCGAGGGATCGAGCCCCGCCGCCGCCGTGGCCGCCGCGGTCTCGACGACGGGCGCGGGCGGTGGTGGTGAAGCACGCGCCGTCTCCCGCTCCGCGGTCTTGGCGAGCACGGCCTCAATCACACGGACCAGCTCCGACGCCGAGAACGGCTTGCGCAGATAGTCCATCACGCCGCCGCGGAACGCCTCGATGACGTCATCGATGTCGCCGACGCCGCTCATCATCACGATGGGCGTCTCAGGCCAGCGCTCGCGCACGAGCCGCAGCAGCGCGTGCCCCGACTGACCCGGCAGGTCGATGTCGGTGACCACCACGTGGAAGGGGCCGGCCTCCAGCTTGGCCACCGCCTCGTCGACGCGTGTGACGGTTGTTACCGAATAGCCGAAGCGATCCAGGCCGCGCGCCATGGCGCTGACGAGCTGTGCGTCGTCTTCGACCAGCAGAATGCGGCGAGCGGCCGCGCCACCCTCGGGCGGCGTCCTTGTGTCTCTCGGTGTCTGTTGCATGCCCCGTCCCCCACCGGCGAGATAATCGCACCGGAGGCCGGGAAGTAAAGTCCTGTCGCTTTGGCGCTGCCGGACGCTGCGCTAGCGGCGGTTCTTCTTGCGTGCGGCCTTCTCCAGCTTGCGCTTGTGCTTCAGCTTCTCGCGCTCGCCGCCGGTGAGCTGCCGTCGCGCGCCGGCGCGTCCCGGCTGTCCTGGACCGCCCGGCCCCATCTCGCCCGGGTCGCCGCCGCCCGCGCCTTGCATCCCGAATATCTCGTCCATGTCGAGCCCCTGGATGTTCTTGAGCTGCGCGAGCTGCTTGAACCCCGGGATGTGCTGGAGCAGCCCGGGCTGCTTGCCGACCGCGCCCATGAGCTGGCGCATCCCGAAGAAGCGCTGGAGCAGCTCGCGGACCTCGGTGCGCTTGACGCCCGCGCCTCCGGCGACGCGACCGATGCGGCTCTCGTCGACCATGACCTCGGGGTGATGGCGCTCGAACTTGGTCATGGAGCTGATCATGGCCTCGACGCGGCGCAACTGCTTGTCGTCGACGTTCATGCCCGCGGGCATGTCGCCAAACGGCAGCTTCTCCATCACGTCCTTGATGGGCCCGAGCTTCTGAATCGTCCGAATCTGCTCGAGGAAGTGGGTGAAGTCGAACTGGCCCGACAGGATGCGCTTGGCGTCCTCGTCGGCCTTCTGCTCGTCGACCACCTCCTCGAACTCCTTCATGAGCCCGACCACGTCGCCCAGCCCGAGGATCCGGCTGGCGAGGCCTTCGGGCCGGAAGGGCTCCAGGCGGTCCATGCCCTCGCCCATACCGACGAACTTGATGGGCTTGCCGGTCACGGCCTTGATAGACAGCGCCGCGCCGCCGCGGGCGTCGCCGTCGAGCTTCGTGAGGATGACCCCGTCGAGATCCAGCCGCTGATTGAACGTGTGCGCCGTCTTGACCGCGTCTTGGCCGATCATGGCGTCGATGACGAGGAAGATGTTCTCCGGGCTCGTCGTGTTCACGATACGGTCGAGCTCGGCCATGAGCGGCTCGTCGATGGCGAGGCGGCCGGCCGTGTCGAAGATGACCACGTTGCGGCCAATGGCCTTGGCCTTCTCGAGCCCGTTCTTGCAGATGGTGACGGGATCGCCGGCGCCCTCGTCGTAGACCGGGATCTTGAGGTTCTTGCCCAGCACCTTGAGCTGCTCGACGGCCGCGGGACGGTAGACGTCGGCCGCGACCAGCAGCGGGCGCTTGCCGTCCTTCTCGATGAGCCGCGCCAGCTTGCCGACCGTGGTCGCCTTACCCGAGCCCTGGAGGCCGACCATCATGATCTTGGTGATGCCGCTGGATGCGTACTTGAGGCTCGAGTCCACCGGCCCCATGAGGTCGGTCAGCTCGTCGAGGCAGATCTTGACGAAGTGGTCGCCCGGGGAGACGTCGACCGCACCCTTCTTGCCCTTGGCCTTGACGAGGACCAGCTCGCCGAGCGCCTTGGTCTGCACGCGCTCCAGGAAGGCCTTGACCACGTTGAACTCGACGTCGGCTTCCAGCAGCGACATCCGGATCTCGCGAACGGCGTCCTCGATGTTGTCCGCGTTGATCTCGCGGTAGCCGCGCAGGCGATTGCGCGCGTTCTTGAATCCCTTGCTGACGGCTTCGAGCATGCGGCCCTCCAAAAAAGCGCCCTACGCTAAGGAGCGCGCGCCGGGGTGTCAACGGGAACCTAACGGCACGTAACGGTAGTCCACCGAGAAGCGCACTCGGTCACGCGTCACGTTGGGGAGCGCGCCGTGCACGGTGAGGCCGCTGAAGAGCACGACGTCGCCTGGCTGGAGCGGCGAGGCGGCGGGCGGCACCTCGGGGACCGGTACTCCGGGGTGACCGTTGACGGCCGGGACGTGGACCCGCGTCCCGTCGCGGTGGGAGCCGGGCCAGACAGCGATGGTGCCGAGCGCGAGCGGGCAGGTCGTCAGCGGACACCACGCGTTCCAGAGGCCCGGCAGCGGCAGGTAGTGGCTGTCTTGATGCGGCGGCGTCGTGAGTTCGAGCGCGTGCGGCAAGACGACTCGCAGGATATCGGCCAGTAGCGGCCGAACCGGCGTGCCGGCCGCCAACGCGACGAGCGGGACCAGACCCGTCCGCAGCCGCGTAAACGCGTCGGTGGGCTGGACCGCCTGCTGCAGCGCGATCCAGGTGGGATCGTCGAAGCCGTGGCCCAAAAGCCGCGCCCCGGGCCGCGCCACCGGTGGATCCGCGCCCACGTCGGCGAGCCAGGCCTGCGCTTCGCGCGTTTCCAGTACGACTCGGCGCAGGGCCGCGACCAGGACGGCCGGCACGGCCTGCCGCACGACGGCGACGCCGTGCTCTCGGGCGACCGCGGTGAGCGTGTCGGCCGTGGCCTCGGGGATCACGCGAGGCTGAAGGAGCGCAGGAAGCTCGGCAGGTCGCGCAGGCTGAACGAGAGCGTGGCGGTACCAATGGCGCGACCGTCGCGGGTGAGCGTGCCGTCGAGCCAGGTCATCGTCTTGAGCAGCCGATGCAGCCGGACGCGCTTGCGTCCGACGAACGCGTACTCGGGCTTCTTGCCCTCGTTACTCGGCGGGCCGTCGAAGTGGAAGCGATACTCCAGCTCCCGCGAGCGCAGCACGTCGACGCGCAGCGTGCCCGCGAGCGGCGCCGACTCGACGAGGCCGCCCACGCGCACGTCGCCGGCCATGGTCATCGTGGCTCCGGTCGCAAACGCCGTGGGGCTCGGGGCCGTCACTTCCACCGTGAAGGTGATGGGCACGCGCCGGGTCAGGCCGTCCGGGTACGGCTCCAATAGGCTCACTTCTCCGGCCATCGTCTCTCGAAAGGTGACGCTCATGGGCAAAGCCTAGCGCAACCGCAGGGCGTCAGCGAGGGTCGCGCACACGCGATCGACGGCGCTCTCGGGCATCTCGGGCCAGAGCGGGAGCGTGAGGCTCGTGCGGGCGCACATCGCCGACCCATCCAGGCCGCTCGCGGGCACGCGACAGCGGCGCTGGTAGGGAGCGAGCTCGTGGATGGCGTACGTGCCGATCGTGCACTCGATCCCACCGGCGCGTAGCGTCCCCATCACGGCGTCGCGCGCGGCGGCCGTGGACACCGCGAGCCGCACCACCATGCCCTGATAGGCGCGTCCGGTCTGCCACAGCGGCGACGGCGCCACGACGCGCTCGAGGTGCGCGAGCCGCTCCCGATACCATGCGGCAGCGCGGGCACGCCCCTGGAGGATGGCGTCGAGCCGTTCGAGCTGCGCGAGTCCGAGCGCGGCCTCGAGGTCGCTCATCCGACCCGGGATGCCGATCTCGGTGAACGCGATGCTGCCGTCGGGCTGGCGGGCCATGCCGTGGTTGCGAAGACTCCGCAGGCGTGCGGCGACCGCGGCGTCTCGGGTGAGCACGAGCCCGCCCTCGCCGGTCGTCACGACCTTTCGCGGATGGAGCGAGATGGCCCCGAGCTCAGTCGTCGTGCCGCAGTAGCTGCCGTCCAGCTCGCGCGCGCCGAGCGCACAGCAGGCGTCTTCGAGCACGGGGAGCCCCGCTGACAGCCGAATCGCGCGCGCGTTCGCCGGCACGCCGAACTGGTGCACGGCGATCACCGCCCGCGTGCGACCCGACAGCGCGGGCGCCACGGTCTCGGGGGTCGCGCAGAAGCTCGCGGGGTCCACGTCGCACAGCACCGGGTCGGCGCCGACGAACGTGACGGCCGCGGCCACCGACGGAAAGCAGAAGTCGGGAACCACGACCTCGTCGCCCGGGCCGACCCCGAGCGCGATGAGGCCAAGCTGGATGGCGGTCGTCCCGGTCGCGCACGCCACGGCCTCGACGCCCAGCGTGGTGCACACCGCGTCCTCGAAGGCGGCGACCATCGGACCGTTGACGAGCTGACCGGAGGCGAGCACGGCGCTCACCCGCGCAAGCTCCGCGTCGCCGAGCGTCGGCCGCGTGAGCGGGATCCGGTCGAGGCTCACCCCGCCGCCTGCCGATACCAGTAGATCGTGCGCAAGAGGCCCTCTTCCAGATCGATGCGCGGCTCGTAGCCGAGCAGCTGACGCGCCTTGTCGATGTTCGGGATGCGCAGCTCCACATCTGCATAGGGCCACGGGACGAAGTCGATGCGCGACGACGACGACGAGAGGCGGACGATCTCGCGCGCGAGGTTGTAGATCGTGAGCGTGCTCCGCGGGTTGCCGATGTTGAACGTGTGGCCCGCCGCCTCGGGCTTGGTGAGGACGAGCAGCAGCCCATCGACGATGTCGTCGATGTAGCACCACGACCGAATCTGAGAGCCGTCGTTGTGCACGACGAGCGGCTCGCGCCCAAGCGCCTTGCGGATGAAGTGATGGACTGCGCCGGTTCCGACCTGCCGCGCGCCATAGATGTTGAACGGGCGCACACAGACCGTGGGCAGCCCGTACTGTTTGAAGTAGGTGTAGGTCAGGTGCTCGGTGGCGAGCTTCGATACGGCGTACGTCCATCGGGCCTCGCCCACGGCGCCGAGCGTCGTGGTGTCACCCTCGCCGACGTTGTAGGCGTAGCGGCCGAAGACCTCGCTCGTCGAGAAGTCCACGAAGCGCTCGATGCCGCCGACGTCGCGGCAGGCCTGGAGCACATTGGCGGTGCCGTACATCGACACCTCCATCGTCAGCACCGGGTTTTGCATTACCGTGTCCACGCCGGCGATGGACGCGAGGTGCACGACCCACTGGCAGCCCGCCACGGCCTTGCGCACCGCCTCGGGGTCACGCACGTCCCCCTTGACGATGGTCACGTTCGGATGGCCCTCGAGCTCGGTCCCTGCGAGCGCGTTCCGATGGAACGTGTCCAGGACCACGATGTGGTTCTTCTTGTGCAGTCTCAGCGCGAGCGAGGTGCCGATGAAGCCCGCACCCCCTGTCAGCAGGATGCGCTTGCCCTCAACGTCCGGAAGTGCCGCCATGATGTCCATCCCCTCGCCCCCGTGCGCCGATTGCACGTGCGGCGAGCCTGACCGCGGCGGGTCCGGCTGTCAAACGGAGGGGGCCGCTGGACGTCTACTGCTCGACTGCTCTACTCCTCTTCACCGCTCCACTCGGGCCAGCCGCCGGGATACTCCGCGACGTTCGTGTAGCCGAGCTCGATCGCCCGCCGGGCGACCTTCGTGCTGCTGTGTCATGAAGGGCCGGAGCAGTAGGTGACGAGCATGGTCGCCTTGTCCCTCGGCAGCCGGTCGAACGTGGCGAGGTCGCCCATGGTGACGTGAACCGCTCCCGGCAGATGCCCATCGGCGAACTGACCGGCCGAGCGGGCATCGACCATGACGGCGCCGGCGGCCAGCGCCTTCTCGACGTCCAGCTTGGACAGGATGCGGGGCCCCTTGGCGTCGGGACCGCGCTCGGTCGCCGCGCCGCCTGCGGGAGACGACGCCTTGTCCGGACATCCAGAGCAGCCCGCCTTGTCCGACTTGGTCTGAGCCGTAGCGCAGCCTACGCTGAGGAGCGCGGCAGCCAGCAGGACGTTGCACGTGCGAATGATCATGGTCCTCCAATGCGGGGCGGCCGCGGGTGTCCCCGGTCCCCAAGTGCAGCGGCAGTGTAAGGATGGCTCACCCTCCGTCAATCCACGTCACAGCGAATGGGCCAGGCCTCGGCGCTTCGGACGACGCGGATTTGCGCCGACGGCGTTGGCGGCGGTGCGGCCTGCGCGAGCGCGCGCGCATCCAGGAGCCACACGGTGACCCAAGGGCCGAGCGCGCGGTGCCAGCGAACGGCGCCGGCGACGTGCGTGTCGCGCTCGCGCCAGCAATGGAAGGCCTCCTGTGGCGTCGTGGGCGGCGCGGCCAAGCCAAATCGGTGATCGCGGATGTCGATGACCCAGAGCCGGTCGATCTCGTGGCGCTGCGCCGTCTGCCGCATGCGCTCCGGGGTCCACGGGAAGCCGAAGACAGTGTCTGGGCGGGGCTGCTCCTCGAAGCCGCAGTCCTCGCGACGCCACCAGCCATCCTGGTGACGGCCATGCGTCAGCGCGAGACACCGGCCGAAGAGGGCGAGCTCGATCATCGGCTGATACCAAGGTGCGGGTAGGAAGGCGATCGCGTCGCGCGGCGTCGCGTGGCTGGAGACGACCGCGACCGCGCGCGCGACGGCGGGGCGTTCGGTGTGGAGCAGGGTGCTCGTCGTCACGCCGTTGGCCGAGACGAGCGCTGCGACGAGGGCTATCGCGAGTCCACGACCCAGCGTGGACCGATGCCACAGCGCCGTCGCCGCGGCCGCCACCGGTAGCGCCAAGAGCGGGACGAGCCAGCCGTAGTGGCGCACGTCGACGTAGACGATGCCCTTGGCGACCGACAGCTGCCACAGCACGTGAGCCTCCGCGAGGACCGACGCGACGACGCCGCACGCGGCGAGGCGAGCCGTGATCGGGTGCGACCGCCACGTCATGGCCACCGCGCCGAGGCAGATCAAGAGCACGACCGTGCCGGTCAGGGCCGTGCCTCCGCCCAGGAGTCGTGCCGCCTCGCCGAGAGCCTCGGGCCACGCGTGGCTGTAGCGCACGAGCGGCTGATCCTCGCGCAGCCCGACGACACTGACGAAGAGCTTGTCGAACAACAGCGGCACGGCGGGAAGCAGGAGCACGACACCGGTCGCGACCGTTCGCAGTGCGGCCGGACGCGCGGCGCGTCCCAACGATCCAGCCCACACGGCGCCCGCGACCGCGATCCAGGCCCCGTGGAAGTGCGTGTAGACCGCCAACGCGAACGCGATGCCGGCGCGTACGGCGGGCCATCGCGCCTGCGAAGTAAGCGCTTGATCGAAGGACGTGTAGCCCACGAGCGCGAGCATCGACAGGAGGGCGTAGGGAGATGCGTCGCGCCCGTACCACACGCCGAGCGGCGCGATGGCGACCAGGACGCCGGCGACCAGCGCACCGGCGCGCCCGATCCGCGCCTCGGCGAGGGCCATGACGAGCGCGACGGTCCACGCTCCGGCCATGACGGAGGGGAGCCGCAGCCCGCCGGGGTCCAGCGTGAGATCCGCCAACCCGCGGAGGAGCAGCGGGTAGAGCGGCTGGTGCATCTGCTCCCCGGCCTGGCGGCTGAAGATGAGGTCATGGAGGCCCGGCGGCTTGATGGACTCGAACAGGTAGCTGGCCTCGAGGTGCTCGAGCCCGTCGCTTCCGAGCCAGACGAGGCGGAGCGCGACCGCGAGCGCCAGGGGCCCGAGAGCCAGCGCCGCGTCGCGCCAGGCCAGCTTCCCAGCAGTGCGCAGCGTGTCGAGCGGCAGCGCGACGAGGACGAGCGCGAGCGCGGCCCAAGACACGACGCCCAGCGGCGTCACTGGCGTGCGCTCACGCGACCCGCCAGCAGAGGGCCCGATGTCCGAGCGCGTCGAGCTGCCAGGCGTTTCCGATCGGACCCGGCTCCTCGGTCCACAAGCCGACGAAGCGGCCGTCCGCCGCGTCGAGGGTCAGCCGCAGCTCGTTGCCGGTCGCGGCCGCTCGGAGGGTCACGTGACCGGCGACCGTCGTCAGCGGCGAGGGCGCCCAGACGAAGTCGCGGCCGTCGATGAGGCACGCGAGCGCATGGCGGGCGAGGAGATCCGGCTCCGCGCGTACGCCAGTGTGCTGCGTGCACGTGAGGGTCGCTGTGACCTGCGCCGCGGTGCGACCCGTGAGCGAGACGAGCTTCGAGTCGACCGACAGCGGTCCTCCCGTCGCGACGAGGCCGGGACCGGACAGCTCGAGCGCGTGGCGGGTGCGCGCCGTCCCTCGAAACCCCGAGAGCTCCAGCGGCGCCGGGCCGACGCGCGTCTCCTGGCCGACCATGAGCGCGCACTCGAATGGCGGCGCCGCACGCACGGCGTTGCCGACCAGCTCCAGGATGACCGCGACGGTGAACGCGAACACGCGCCCAGTCTACTGCACACGCGGAGCCACCTCGCAAGTTCCGCCAAGTTCCGTCACTCCTGCCGCTGTCAGGTGACACGGCGCGTCACTGGGATCGCCCGAGCGACCGGGGTATCGGCTCGCGTGCACCGATCACAGAAAATGAGATCATCCTTGAAACCTGGGCACGACTCGTGCACCATCCCGAACGTCGCCCATTGGTGGGCGATGTCGAGGCCGGACCGCATGATTTGCATGCCCCCATGCGGCCGGCCTTCGACACCCTCACACCCCATCCCACAACATGGTACCGTCGGCCTCGTGCGCATCGTCCGACTCCTCTGCCTCGGCGCCCTGTGGGCCGTCTCCACCGTCGCCGCGGCTCAGACCGTGGATGTGCGGCGCTTCGACCTGTCCATTGACCACGCCGGCGCGTTTGGTACGAACGCCGCTCGCGTCCTCAAGCATCAGCAGGCGCACGTCGGCTTCTCGCTGAGCTACGCCAATGATGAGCTCTCGGCGCGCCGCGAGTCGCCCGAGCCGCAGTTCCTGGAGCATCGCCTTCGCCTCGAGGCCATCCTGGCCGCAGGGTTCACCGATTGGCTCCAGCTCGCGCTCGCCATCCCGGCCGACCTGCACGTCGAGGGTCGCGCCTTGGACGGCACGTCGCTCTCGCGCGCCGGGCTCGGCGATCTCCGCCTCATCGCCCGTGGCGCGCTGCTTCGACCCGAGCGCTTCAACGGCTTTGGCCTGTCCTTGCAGCTCGATCTGGGCATCGGTATGGGCGACCGCGCGCTCGGCACCGACGGCCGCGTGAGCGTCTCGCCGCACCTGCTGTTCGAGTACCGCAGCCCGGGCGGTGTCCTCGCGGCCCTCGACCTCTCCACCAAGTGGCGCCGTGGGGTCGACCTTCGCGGCATGCGCATGGCCGATGAGCTGCGCATCGGCGTGGGCACCGAGGTGCCCTTTCGCACCGACGGGCTCTTCGCCGTGGCCGAGGTCGCGCTCTCGGTCGGCCTCGGCGGAACGGACTCGGATGCGCCGAACGCGCGTGGGCTGGACACGGTCGCTGAGCTCATCGCCGGGGTTCGGTGGCGGGGTCCGTACGGGCTCGTCGTCACGACCGGCGCGGGGACGCCCATCGTCCGCGGCGCGGGGACCCCCGAGGTGCGCGGCCTGCTGACGCTCGGCTGGACGTCGGACGCGGCGGAAGCGCCCGAGCCCGAGCCCGCTGCAACGGCGCCCGAGGGAGGCCGCTCGGCCGAGGTGCCGCCGTTGTCGACCGACGCCGACATGACCGTGCCCATCGCGCCCGTCCCGCCGCCCCCGCCGCGTGCGGCGAGCTTTCGGTGGCCGACCGCGCCCGTACCGCTCGAGTGGGGAGACACGTCGCGCTCGCGGAGGAGCCTCTCGGCGCGTCCAGTCACGTCCATCTCGTCCACGTTCTGGGCCCACGGCGGCCGTCCCGGCGCGGGCCAGGGTCCCTTCCTCCTCAGTACGCTCGCTGGCGAGCTGTCTCTGGCTCAAGGTCGCCTGGGCCTGCACACCGTCATCCCGTGGTTGTCGCTGCCCTTGAACCACAACCCGGTGGGCGAGACCAACTTCGGAGACCTGGAGCTCGGCATTCGGGGCGTGGTCGTCGACCGTCCCGACGTGGCCGTCACACCCGGTCTGCGTGTCACGGCGCCGTCCGGTCGCCGCGACTCTGGATCCGCGAGCGAGCGCCGCTCGAGCTGGCTCATCGAGGCCAGCACGACGGTCGCCTGGGACCCACACCGCCTGGTTACCCTGGCCGCCAGCCACGCGCTCGGCAGCACCCCCGAGCCCGGCGGTCGCGGTCGCGGCTACTACAGCGCTGCCCATGGCGTGACGCTGCACGCAACTCCCCGGCTGCACTTTGCGCTGCAGCTCGACCTCCTGGTGCCCATCCGCGGGCCGGACAACGGCGAGGCCGCCACCGCCCTGGGCGCGTCGGCCACTGTGGACTTGGGCCGTCTCCGCGTCGGTGTCTTTGGCGGCGCCGGCCTCGGCGAAACGAGCCGTCGGATTCTGGGCGCCTATTCGGCCGGGCTCACCGTCGGCGTCGGCTTTCCGGGCATTTGACCGCTTGCTCCGCGCGCCCCTCTGAGTTAGACACGCCGCGCTCGGGTGTCCGTACGGAAGCTCCCGTACGACGCACCGCGCCCGCTGTGAGTCTCGCTCAGGTCGCCCAGGAGGTCCCCATGGCCAAGCACCAGCCCGAGGAGGTCCGACGTCGCCAGATCCTCGACGCGGCCAAGCGCTGCTTCATCGAGCGCGGCCTCGACGCGACGACCATGCGCGACATCGCACGCATCGCCGGCTTGAGCCTCGGCGGGATCTACTTCCACTTCGCGTCCAAGGAAGACATCTTTCGGGCCGTCTGCGACGAGACGTACGGCACCGTGCTGCGCAAGTGGCGCGAGTCGCCGGAGCGGGCCGGCCAGAGCGCCGAGTCGCTCTTGCGCGAGCTGGCCGCCATCAACCTCGACATGCTCGACTCGGAGCCCGACTACTTCCGGCTCGCCCTCGTCCTGAACGGCGCCGCCGTCGTCAATGACGACCTCAAGCGCGTCAAGCGGGATCACCACCGCGGCTTCGTCGACTTCCTCGCCGCGGCCCTCGAGCGTGGGGTCGCTGCCGGAGAGCTGGTCGCACACGACACGGGCGCCATCGCCGAGGGCATCGTGGCGCTCTTCGACGGCTTCTACCTGCGCCGCGCCATCGACGCGGACGTCACGCCTCGCACGAGCGCCATCGCGGCGATCGACGCGATCCTGAAGGGCCTCGCCAAGCAGAATTGACCGCGCCGGTCCCGTACTCGACCATGCCCGAGTGCGGATGACGCGAGAGACCTGGACCGCCGCCCTGCTCCCGCTCGTCGCGGCGACGGTGGCGCTCCTCGTCCACGTCCCGGGCGCTGGCGGCTTCTTCTACACCCACGACTGCTGGAGTGACCTGGGGCTCGGCGAGCGCGTCCTCGCAGGCGAGCTCCCCTGGACCGAGAACGTCCAGCGCCTGCTCCCGACGTGGTCCTTCGGCCCCCGCGCCGCGTTCGGCGTGCTGCCCTGGGTGTGGCACCTGCCGAACCTCCTCGTCCATGCGCTCAACGCGGCCCTCGTCGTGCTGCTCGGGACGCGGCTCGGCTTCGAGCGCGGCGTCGCCCTCGCCGGAGGCGCGCTCTTCGGTGGGACCGCGCTTCTGGCCCACGCGGTCGAGTGGGTCGGCGGCGGATACGATGTCTTTTGTACGTTCGGGCTGCTCGCCAGCGCGTTGGCCATGAGTCATGGGCGGGTCGCGCTCGCCTGCGCGGCTGGCCTGGTCGCGCTGCTGAGCAAGGAGACCGGTGTCGTGCTGCCGGTGGTGCTCGTCGCCGTGGGCTGGGCCACGACGCGCCCGACGCTGCGGAGCCTCGCGATTCCAGGTGCGCTCAGCGTGGCGCTCGTCGCGCTCATCTTGCTCCTGCGGCTCTGGCAGGCGCGGTCCGGTGCCGGCGACACGCTCGCCGGCCGGAGCGTCAGCCTCGACCCGGCGTTGCTCGCGGCCTCGCTCCCAATTGGGCTCGGCGTCGCGGCCGCCGCGGCCGTCGTCGGCAGTGACTCCAGCGCGGCGAGCGCGCTGTGGGTCGTCGTCGTCGGCCTGCTCGCGCTCGCGCTCGCGTGGGGTCTCGCGGGTCCGCGGCGTCGCTCCGTCGCAGGGCTCATCGCCACGGCCGTCGCGACGCTCGTCCCGCTCGGCCTCGCCGGGCTCACGGGCCGCGAGCTGGTCGAGAACACACGGTATCTCTACGCTGCAACGGCATTCTTGGGGCCGCTCGTGCCCTTCCTGCTGAGCCGCGTCGTGGCCCTGTGCGTGAGCCGCGCGCCGGTGTGCGAGGGCGAAGCGCGGGTCTCGCTGCATCGCCTGGTCACCTCGGCGCTCGTCCTGGCGTTGGTGCTCGTCACCGCCGGCACGGGCGTGGCCCGCGTCCTCCAAGCGCGCACCCTGACCACCGCGGTGGCGGCGGTCGCCGACGCCGTACTGTCCGAGCCCACCGACCGTCGCGTCGTCGTGTTCACGAGCGTCTTCGACGAGCCAACCGCGCGCTTCCTCATGAGCCGCTGGCTGCGCGATGCGCACGGGATCTCCGCCCGCTACATCATGCGCGGCAGTGGCGTCGCCTTTACGCGCCGCAGCGGTCAGGGCGAGGCCGCCCTCGCGTACTTCGGGCCCTCGCCCGCGCCGTTCGAGCCGGGCACCGTGGGCGCCCGAGACCGCGTCCTCGTCCAGGACGTCCGCTCCGCGACCGTCACGCGCGCTCCGCCGCCACCGTCGCCGACACGCGCGCTCCAGTGGACGACCGTGCCGCTCGAGGTGGCGTTCCTCCCGAGCACCGAGTCCGAGGACGCGCGCCTGGAGGGCGTCACGGTCACCGTCGACCGTGCCGTGGGTCCGGCCTCTCAGGCGAGCATCGAGCCCGTCGTCGCGCTCACGCTGCCCGAGGGACCGCCGCTCCGCGGGGTCGCCCTCACCGTCCACGTCGAGGCGCTGTCCGAGGCGCGCTACGCCGCCGGCTACCACGATCGCTGGGCGGCGATCTGGGTCGGGCCCGGCTCGGACGCGCCCATGGCCACGCTCGAGCTCCCGCCCCAGGGCCAGTCCAAGACGCTGTATCTCGACCTCACGCGCGATCCGGTGTGGCCCTCCGACGGGGTCACCGCGACCCGTGTGGGCCTGCTGCCGTCGAGCTACCCCGCGCGGGTCACGCTGCTGGGCGTCCAGGTCGCGCGATGACGCCGCGCCGCTCCGTGCTTGCACTCGCGGTGCTCGTCGCCCTTGCGACCGTGCTCGACCTCGGCCACTTCGGCCCCGCGTTCACCTTCCACGGGGACCATGAGCGCGACCTCCGCATGACCGAGCGCCTCCTCGCCGGTGACTGGCCGGACACCACGCCCGCGGTCGCGCCGCTGCCCTTCGAGCTCGGTCCGCTGGCCTACCTCGTGCTTGCGCCGGCGCTCGCCGTCACCGCCGATCCGCGCCTGATTCGCGCCTACGTCGCGCTCCTGGCCGGCGCCGGCGCGCTCCTCCTGCTCGTCACCCTCGGCCGCCGCGTGCGCCTCGACGCGGCGCTGCTCGCGGGCTTCGGGCTCCTCGCCTCCGCCTTCTGGTTCGAGGTCACGAGCCAGCTCTGGCACTCGAGCTTGCTCATCTTGCCCGTGGCCGCGTGGCTGACTATGGCCGAGCGCTGGCTGAGCGGCCGCGGCGAGCCCGTGCGCTGCGCTCTGGGCCTGAGCGCGCTGGCGGCCCTCTCGGTCCAACTGCACCTCACCGCCGCGGTCTACCCGCTGCTGACGCTCGGGCTTCTCGTGCTCCGCCGGCGCGAGCTCGGTTGGCGCGGCCTCGGCGCGTCGGTCGGCGTGGGGCTGCTGGTCCTGACGCCGCTGTTGGTCACCCTCGGTCGGTCCCTCTCCCGCGGCGCGCTCGTCACGGCGGGCTCCGCGGGCCGAGGCTGGTCTCCCGCGAGCCCATTGGAGGTGCTCTCCTTCGTTCGGGAGAACGTGCACATCCTTTGGGGCGATGTCCTCGGACCGGCGCTCAGCGACGGCCTGCTCGCGCTCGCCGTGCTCGGCGGCGTCGTCGCGGTTCGGTCCAAGGACCTCTGGTCGCGCCTGCTGCTCGCCAACGTCGCGCTCGGCCTGCTCGTCGAGTGGCTGCTCTTGGGCAACCAGCTCGCCCATCGCTATCTCCATGCGAACTTCCTCGCCCTGAGCGCCCTCGTCGCCGTCGGCGCCCATGCAGCGCTCTCGTGGCTGCCCGGCCGCGTCACCGCGGCGCGCACGCTCGCGGCGACGACGCTCGTCCTCGTGGCGGTCTGGCTCGAGGCGTGGCTCTCCCACGTCCCTCACCCGCGCCACCTGGGCTGGCTCACCGCCGACCAGCAACTCGCGGTGGCCTCGACCGTCGCCGAGCGCTTCCCCATGCCGCTCGACGAGGCGCCTTGGCGCATCCACGGCCTCTACGTGAGCGAGTCCATGGGCATTGGCTGGATGCACCGATTGGCCAGGCGCGCTGCGCTCCCGCCATTTCATGCGACCGCGCATCTCGCGGTGCTCCCTTCCGAGCTCGACCTCGTGCCGTTCGGTACGCTCACGGGACCCGTGACTCGCGTGCGGCTCGGCCCTCGGGAGGTGCTGCTCGTGCCCTTCGAGCCAGCGCTCCGCGACGTGACAGTGACTGCTGGTGACACTCTGGAGCCTCTGCAGCGGCCCTGGCACGCGCCGGCACGCCAGGCCCAGACCCGGCACGGGGACCGCCGAATCGCGGCCCAGGTTACGCGGGCGGGCACGGCCCACCTCCTGATTCAGAGCGGTCGCGATCGCGGGTGTTCGGTCGATGCGCGCCTCGGTGGGCTCACCGTCCTGGCCACGCCTGCCGCACCTGCCGCCAAAGCAGCCTATCCGGGCCTCCAGCTCGTCGCACTCGAGCTCCCCACGACGGGCCCGCTCGCGCTGAACCTCGGCCGCTGTGAGGCCCTGCACATCGACCTGTTTTGAAGCGGCTACGCGCTTGCGTCCGGCGTATACTCTTTGCGCTCGAACACGGCCACCGCAAGCGCCATGGCGACCGCGAGCACGCCGGTCACGACCAGGAAGCTCGTCATGGGCGCGACCTGGACGTCCATCAGGATGCCCAGCGTCTTGGTCTCGGGCGCGACGCCCGCGAGGTTCTCGACGTTCGACCGAATCGTGATGGCGCGGGCGACCATCGGGAGGCGGGAGACCGGCAGCTCGAAGAACAGCAAGAACAGCACGCCGACCACGAACGGCCGCTTGAGCACGACCCCCAGCGCACAGAACACGGCGGTGTAGGCCGCGGCCCCAAGCAGCGCGGCGGCGAGGACGCGCGGCAGCTCCCCGATGGGGGCCTGTCCCATGACCAGGGCGTTGAGCACGAGCGCCAAGGTCGTGAGCCCCATGACGACGCCCACGCCTCCGAGAAAGCGCGACAGCAGAATGGAGCCACGCGTGAGCGGCCGCATGAGCAGGTAGCCAATGGTGCCCGACTCGACCTCGTCGCGGACGACCGCCGTACCGACCTGGAGCGCGGAGAAGGGCAGCAGGAAGCCGAACACGGCGTCGGCCGCGAGCTGATCGTAGGCGCTTCGATAGCCGAATGGGGCTACCTGTCCGCTGAACACGGCGCCGAGCACGTCCACGCCGACCAGCAGCAGCAACAGGAGGCTCCGAGGCTTCCAGACCGAACGCCGCCAGAAAAGCGTGAGCAACAGCGGCTCGAGCTTGGGCAGCGCGCTCATCGAGACCCTGTGAGGTAGCGGAAGACCGCCTCGAGTGAGTTGTCGGCCGACGAGACACCCAGCAGCCGCACGCCCGCCTCGGCCGCGAGCTTGGGGAGCCCCTGGTAGCACTGGTCGGGGCGCGGCGTCTCGACGGTGAGCTGGCGCTCGCTCGTGACGTGCAGGCTCGCCGTGAACGCCTGGCGCACGAGGACGCTCCCGAGCGCGCGCGCGTCCGACGCGACGACGTCGATGCGGTGCGGGTGCCGGTCGATGAGGTCGCGAATGGCCGAGACCGTGCCTTCGGCCACGAGCCGGCCCTTGTCAATCAGGATGAACTCGCGCGTGACGGCCTCGACCTCGTGCAGCACGTGGCTCGAGATGACGACGGTATAGCCGCGCTGCCCGAGCCGCTTGCACAGCTCCATGATGTGGTGGCGCGACAGCGGATCGGCGCCGTTCAGCGGCTCGTCCAACACGATGAGCTTGGGGTCGTGCGCGAGCGCCTGGGCGACCTTGACCTTCTGCCGCATGCCCTTGGAGTACGTCGAGATGGGCTTGGTGCCCGAGCCCTCCGCCAGCGGAAAGCGCACCTCCTCGAGGGCCGCCTGCGCCCGCTCGCGCGCCTCGCTCTTGGAGAAGCCGTGCAGCGCGGTCATCGTCGTCACGAAGTCGAAGCCGGTCATCTCGTCGTAGAAGTAGTCGTGCTCGGGGCAGTAGCCCACCTGACGGCGGTAGGCGATGCCATCGTAGGCCGACTCGCCCAGCACGGTGACCTGACCGGTCGTCGGTCGCAGCTGGCCGGTAATCAGCCGGAGCAGCGTGGTCTTTCCGGCTCCGTTGGGCCCCAGGAGGCCGATGAGTCCGGGCTTGATCTCGAGCGAGACGTTATTGAGGGCGATGACGTGCCCATACCAGCGCGAGACGTCCTGGAGCGTGACGGTGCCTGTGGACACGGCTGCGGCTGAGGAGCTCACGGTGCTCATCGGTTCTTGGCCTCGATGGCAAGGATGCGCACCCGCAGCGCGGCGGCGCAGAAGCCGGTGATGGCGCAGAGCGAGACCAGCGCCGGGATGCCGTCGCTGTCCCCGCGGAAGATGAGGTCGTAGACGTCATAGAGCTGCTGCCGCAGGCTCATGAGGTCGAGCAGCGGCGAGTCGGTGCCCATGGCTGCCTTGAAGATGCCGTAGGCGATGTCCAGAAACAGAAAGAGCCCGAGCCAGCCCACGCCGACGTAGCGCGCCGAGGTGCCGAGCGAGGACATCAGCAAGATGACGGTGGAGGCAAATCCTGCAAGCACGACCGAGGCGCCCATGATCTTGGCGAGCGTCACGCCAGCGGTCAACAGCGACAGGTCCTCGGCTAGCGCCCACTGGGTGATGGCGAGCAGGACCCCGGGCAGCAGCGAGACGCCGAGCACCGGTACGGCGATGGCGGCGAGCTTCCCGAGCACGTAGCTGCGGATGGACACCGGTCGCGTGAAGTACAGCGGAAAGGCGCGCGTGACGACGTCTTTGGCGATCATCGCGGCGCCGAACGCGGCCATCATGACGGCCACGAACCAGGTCGCGGTTCGAAAGTGATAGACGAAGATATCGCCGGAGAAGGGGTCGAAGCCCGCCGCCTTCTTGACGACCAACCCGAAGTACAGCATCGCCGCGAGAAAGACCGTCGGGGTAAACGCCATCAAGATGAGGCGGCGGACCCACTTCATCGCGAGCAGCCGGCGCACCTCCGTCTCGGCGATGACGAGAATGCGGCTGCTCTCGGGCTCGATGGGACCGTCGTAGGAGCCGTAGCGGCGGGCGTAGATGCTCATGCGTGCGCTCCAGGCTCGACCAGGTCGACGAAGGCGCGCTCGAGCGACACCGTCAGCGGCGCGAAGTGGCGCACCTGGAGGTCGAGCGCGATGACGGCCGCCCACAGCGCGTCGATCGCCTCCTCGCTCGGGATGACCACCACGAGGCGGTCGAGATCCAGCGGGTTGGGCGTGGCCACCTGGAATCCCGCCGTCGTGAGCGCCTGGCTGAGCTGCGGGCCGCCCGTTCGGACCTGGAGCTCGTACTCTCCGCCCTTGGTCGTCAGCAGGTCCCGCAGTGGGCCGTAGTGCTTGACCTGGCCGCCCTGAAGCAGCAGCACGGCGTCGCAGACGGCCTCGACGTCGTGGAGCACGTGCGACGACAGCAGCACGTTGACAGGGATCCGGCCCAGGTCTCCGATGAGCCCGAGCATCTCCTCGCGGCCCTTGGGGTCGAGGCCGTTGGTCGGCTCGTCCAGGAACACGAGCTGCGGCCCGTGCACGAGGGCCTGCGCGAGCTTGATGCGCTGGCGCATGCCGGTCGAATACCCTTGCACCTCGCGGTAGCGGGCCTCTTCCATGCCCACGTAGTCGAGCACCTCGTGTGCGCGCCGAAACGCGTGCCGGCGCGGGAGCCCCGAGAGCCGCGCCGCGTAAACCACGGACTCGAAGCCCGTGAGGTCGGCGAAGTACGCGTCGTGTTCGGGCATGTAGCCGACCCGCTCGCGGATGGCCAACGACTGTGAGCGCACGTCCTGGCCGAGGACCTTGCCGTGGCCCGACGTGGGCTCCAGCATGCCGAGCAGTGTCTTGATGAGCGTAGACTTCCCCGAGCCATTGGGCCCGAGGAGCCCAACCACACCGGGACGCACGGCGACGGTCACGTCCGTGAGCGCCTGAAAGGCGCCGTAGTGTTGGTTGATGCCCTGAAGCTCGAACAACATGGCGCCGTCAGTCCGTGCAGTACTTGTAGCCGATGGTGCATTTCTCGGCGCGCGTCGTCGCGGCGCCGCAGTCGGACTCGTTCTCGACCGCCTTGACGCAGGCGGTGAGGTCGTCCTTCTGGAATGCCGCCCGCTTGCACTTCACGAACTTCGTGCAGTCGACCGAGGCCTCCGCGCAGCCTTTGCCGACGAGCGTCGTCGTGAGGTTGTTGCACACGTCCTTGAAGGTGATCGAGCCGCCCGCCTGGTCCCCCGACGGTCCGCCGCAGTCGAGCTTGGCGACCGCGCACTCGACGAGATACACATCCGCACACTCGGGCGAGACCTCGATGCGGAGCTGACAATTGCGAATGTGATCCCCATCGACGACCCCGCCGGGGCAGCCCGGGAGCACGTCGCAGTTGAGCCAGTCGATCTCGTCGGCACCGGTGCACTTCTTGTCGATGGCCTGGCGCAGAATGCGGCACGCGTCCGCGTTGGACATCTGATTCTCGAACGCCTGCCCGCACGCGGCCACGGCACCTCCGAGGAGGGCCAGCCACCCCAGTCGGTGCACCCAGGCGCTCAGAACTTCACCTGGCAGATGAGGTTGAAGTTGACGCCATTGGGCTGATCGAACACGCGAATGTTGTGCCCGAAGCTGTCCTGCTTGACGCTCGCGAGGTTGTCGTCGCGCGTGTAGCCGATTTGGCCGATGACGCCGAAGCTCTCGAAGAAGCTCCACTTTAGATCCAGGCGCAGCATGTGGACCGGCAGCTCGTTCTCGCCCGGAGGCAGAATGTCCCAGTCACCAGAGCGCGAGCCGCGAATGACCACCTTGCGGAGCCCTTGCTCGGTGATGGACGCGTTGAGGCCCGTGGGCACGGTGCCGATGAAGGTGGCGGGCCGAAGGATGAGGTAGTTGAAGCCGAGCGTGAGGTCGATGCTCTTGAAGTTGTAGTCGAATCCCAACGAGCCCATGATCTCGGGAGACACCTTGGCGTCTTTGGGCAGCGCTTGGTACGGGATGAAGCCCGGTACGTCGAACGTGATGGCCGAGAGCGACCGCACGATCGTGTGAGCGAAGATGCGCCAGAAGCCGACCTTCATCGACAGTCCAAAGTGGCCGAGCGCGGCCCACTCGATCTTGGTCGACTGCGTGTGATCGGGGTCCTCGAGGTTCTGCACGAGACCCGTGGCCTCGGCCTCGAGGGCGACCGACACGAGCCCCGTCTGATAGATCTCCTTTTGAAACAGCGCGTTGCGGACAGGATCCTGCTGAAAGATGCGGATGTCGGTCTGGCGGCCGATGGCGATGCCGCGCGACCACGAGACCCGCCCGGAGAAGCCGCCGGCGTAGATGGGCTCGCCGAGCGCGTTCTGGCGCGTGTTGGTCCCCTTCTGGAAGAAGCCGCCGTTGAGCTCCATGCGCACGCCGCTCTGGCCGAACGGCGCGCCCACGCCGGCAAAGACGCCATAGTTTGTGCGCTCGACGTTCTTGATGGTGTTGCCGCCCTTGTTGTCGAGCACGTCCTCGGC
The DNA here is from genome assembly GCA_005776585.1 of Pseudomonadota bacterium. GTDB lineage: Bacteria > Myxococcota_A > UBA9042 > SXOX01. The sequence goes on from SXOX01000139.1 coordinate 21,454, forward strand.
CGGGCTGCGAATCAGCGCGGCCTTGGCGCCGACGAAGAACGAAAAGTAGCCCAGGTCCATATCAAACCGGAGGCCCGGGGCGAGACCCTTCCGGAAGTTCTTCGGGAAGGTGTCCGTGCCGCCCCAGCTCACGTCATAGTAGTAGCCGAGGCGCAGCCTGTCAGAGTCCAGCGGAAACAGCGTGAGCGCCCAGTACGTGCGGTGGGTCTCGTCGAAGAACCAGTTGGCGCGAATATAGCTGCCTTCGTCGGTGATCATGTTGTTCTGCAGATCAATGCCGAGCGCCAGCGCCGCCTCCGGCTGGAAGTTGGCGTGCAGCTTCAAGCGCTTGTAGAGGATGAGGTTCGTGATGTTCTGGCGATAACAATCACTGGCGACCGTGCGGTCGAGCGAGGTGCGGTTGCACTGGCCAAAAAAGGCCGACGGGCTCGACTTGCGCGTCTCGCCGGCTCCGACGAGCACATTGTCATCGCCGAACGTGAACGCCAGGCGCGTCGAGGGGTAGTAATTGTCGCTCGGCGCCTCCTTCTTTGGCACCTCGGGTGCCGAGAGCGGTGGCGGTGGCGGTGGTGGCGCCACGGGCGGTGGCGGTGGTGCAGGCGGTGGCGGTGGTGCAGGCGGAGCCGGTGGTGCAGGCGGAGCCGGTGGTGCAGGCGGTGGCGGTGGCGGATCGGCCGTGACCGGCGGCGGCTGGGTCGGCGGTGGCTCAGCGAAAGCCCGCGCCGCGGGCAAGAGCAGCCCCAGCGCCGAGAGCAGAGCCAGCAGTCTCGCGATGTTCATTTCGTCGCTCCGTCGCACTTCTGAATGGCCGGGTTGTTGTCGTTGCAGTCGCCAGCGGCCGGTGTGAGCCCGTCCTTGTCCTGGTCGAGGTCCTGGGGCAGGACGAGGTCGGTGTCAAAGCGCGGATCGAGGATCCAGAGCTGGAGGTCACAGGTGGCCTCGTTGCCGTTACCGCACAGGTAGATGTGGCGTAGCGAGCCTGTCGCCGAGGCGACCGTCCGCGGTGCACAGGTGTATTCCAAAAAGCCGAGTGCGGTCTTGCGCACGTCGCAGAGACCGTTTCGATCGTTCTGTCCCAGGTATTCGATGGAGAGCGGGACAAACCCGGTGGCCTGAGAGACGGAGAGCCCCATCTTCTTCTTTTTCTGTGCGAAGGCCGACCACTGTCGGTACTCGAAGAAGCCGTCCAGGTCCGTACACAGGTTGTCCAGACGGCACGCGTTGCGGCACTCGTCCTCGTCGCCCTTCTCGATGCTGCCGTTCTGGTTGCGGTCGCACGAGATGAAGCGGGTCGAGACCTCCAGGTCCGTGACCTTGATCAGCCCGCTCTCGAAAGACTCCAGCAGCTTGGAGTTCTGATACACATTCGCGGTGTACGCAGTCTTGTCCGCCCGATCCTCCGCCACGAGCCGCGGCGTGACGTCCGTCCCCGCGCCGGCCGGCTCGACCGTGAGGCCCAAGTACGCCGTGAGGTCGCGGTCGCAGTCGGCACGGGGCGCAAACTTCGAGACCGGGTTGTGGGTGATGTAGGTCGGAAACGTGAGCTGCGTCATCCCGACGTGATCCTGGACACCGCCGGAGACCCAGCACACCAGATAGCCGAGCTTGACGTCCTCGGGCGCCGAGAATGTGAACACGAAGAGGCTCGCGAACGGGAAATCCGAGTGCTTGGGGTCGGTCGCGTCGCTCATGTCAGTCAGGTAGAAGCCATTGGAGGTTACATTGGTGACGAGCAGGCCGCCGTGGTTGATGAGCACCTGCTGGCTCACCATCGGGCTGCGGGCGATGGACTCGGCTCGCTGCACTTGGCGCACCGTCGGAGTGTCGAAATACAAGGTCTGTGAGATGCCGGTGGCTGCGGTGACTCCTGCCTCGAGATCATCGAGGACGTCGAGGCAGCCGGGATCGGCCAGGTCGATGCGTCCGTTGCCGTCATTGTCCAGGCCGTCGTTGCACTCCCCGTACGGCTTGGTCACTGGGCGTGGCAGATAGCCGTCGTCCTCCACCCAGATGTTGGTCTTGCCGGTCGTACGGTTGATGCACGCGCGGCTGCTCTTGGCCACTCCGGCTTGCACCGAGGTGCGGGCCGTGTTGTCCGACACGAAGCCCGGCGACGCGGCGACGTGGACCATGCCGGAGAAGTCGAAGGGCTCGCCGTCACGACCGCGCGCCTCGACGTCCAGCGTCCAGCACCGGCTGCACCGCCCGCCCTCGCACGTCTCGCCGTTCTCGCAGGTGCTCGAGTCGGCACACTCTGCACCAGAGACGAAGGCCATGGGCTTGTCCGCGGTGCCGGTCGGCTGCGCGGGGTCGGTCTTGGACAGCTGCACCGCGAACGACTGCAGCAGGTTTGGCAGCTTGCCGTAGCGCGTGCACGACAGGGCCTCCAGGGCGCACAGCAGCACACCAATGGCGCGCACGCTCATCGGCTACTCCTGCGGCTCATCGGGATCGATGTCCTTGGGCAGGTCCTCCAGGTTCGGGGGCAGGATGCGCTTGATGCGGCCATCCGCCTCCGCCCGCGGGCATGACAGCGTGAGGCAACGCTCCGACGCGAGCGACTCGTTTCGGAGGTGGCATCGCGTCGCGGCGTCGCGCGCGAGCAGGCATGAGCCCGGCCGACAGAGCCCCTTCTGGCACAGCTCGCCCGAAGGGCACTGCGTATCGTCCTGACACACGGGGCTGCACCGATGCTCGGCGCACCGCGCCAGGGTCGGGACGCACAGGTTGCGGAAGCACGAGAGCCCCGCGTTGCAGTCGGAGGAGGCCGAACACGGCCCACAGGTCGTCGAGCCGTTGCAGGTCCCGTCCGCCACGCACGCGCCCGGCTTGGCGTAGCAATGTCGGTCCGTGCAGCGCTCGTTGCTGTCGCAGTCCTTGTCCTCGGCGCAGCCCTTGGTCGTGCCGTAGCAGTAGAGCAGGGCCGGGTTGCACTCGCCATCGTCCAGGCACGCCACACGGGGCCGCGGCAAGCAGCCATCCTGCTGGCAGAGGTGCAGCACGACGCCCTCGGCCGTCGCGCCCGGACACTCCGTATCGGAGGCGCATCGAGCGGCGCAGCGTCCGCCGGCACAGGTGTACTTGTCCGGAACGCACTGGCCCTTGACGCAGCGACACGGGCCGCCGTCGCAGGTCTTCGTGATGCACTCCGACTGCGTCGTGCACGCGTCACAGCCGTTGCGGCACACCGTCTGGACGTCGATGCAGTCATCCGCCTTGATGCAGGCTGCGCCGTCGAAGCTGCACATCGGCGAGATCGCGTACGTGAGGTCCGTCACGTTGTAGTCGGCGCACGCGCGGTCCGACAGCGCGGTGACCTGCGCCACGCACCCCTGGTAGGTGACGCAGTCGTTCAGCACGGTTCGGCCGTCGTCGAGCTTGCACTCCTCGACGCACGCCGGCGACCGCACGATGCTCTCGAGCACGGCGTCGCGCAGCGGGAGGCCCGTGTTGAACTGCGTGTTGTTGGACTTGAGCACGGTGAAGCCCGAGCCACCCTGGGCGATGTAGTCGTTGGTGGCCATCTCGTAGATCATGTTGGGCTGGAGCGGCTCCCGCGTGCAGCAGCGCCCGCCCTTGCACGAGACCCGGTCGGTCACGCACTTGCCGCCCACGCACACACAGCGGCCGCCGTCGCACAGGAGCTTCGAGTCGCAGCCGCCCGTGGCCGAGCACGGCTCGCAGTTCTGGCTGCACGCCTCGAACGTGTCGTCGGCGGTGGTCGCGGTGCCCTTGTCGTCGCGCCGCGCGCACCGCTGGGTGGCGCAGATCTCGAGCTTGTCGATGCACGTGACGTCCTTGAGGCACTCGGAGGTCGCGTCCGACAGCGCCGCGTCGGCTCGCGAGCAGTTGACGATGCCGATGCTCTCCGCCCGAGGACAGTCGCAGCACCATGACGGATCCGGCGTCGAGCCCGTGGTCGCCGCGTTCTTGCAGTCGTCATAGTGCGGCTGCCCGGGCTTGGGCTTGTCACTGCAGTTCATCGTGAACTCGAGGCCCGCGAGCTGCACCTGCGTCGCGCAGCCACGACCCGCGCTGCGGAGCGTGCAGTAGTCCAGTAGCGCCTTCACGTCGACGCCCGAGAGGTACATCGTCGTGAGCGTGTTCTGGAACGGAAAAACGTTATACATCGTATCCAGGGTGAGCGGGCCCTGGTTGATGTCGGTGCGGATGCCGAGCGTGTTCGTCATCGCGAAGTCGGTGCGGGCCTGAAAGCGCATGGCCTCGGCGACCAGGTTGCCCAGCGGCGAGTCCGTGCCGTCGAAGCCGAAGCGATTGATGAGCTTGGACGCGTAGGCGTAGACGCTCGTCAGATCGATCGTCTGCTGCAGCTGGAGCGCGTAGGGCTGCATGATGGTCGCCATGGTGGCGTCCTCGGGGACGGTCTTGTCTACGGGGTAGAGCGTGTAGCGGTGGTTGGCGACGTCAAAGCCGTTCCACCCATCCGAGGACTTGCGCACCACGACGTCGAGCTTGCCGACGTACTTGGCGAAGGCGCCCGAGTGCACCACGAGCACGTCGCGGCCCTCGGCGTCCTGGATGACCTTGGGCGGGTCGAGCGCGACGTGCAAATGGCCGCCGAAGATGATGTCGAAGCCGCGCGTGTGCTGGATGATCTCGACGTCCTCGGTGAGCCCCGCGTGCGAGACGCCCACGATGAGGTCCACGTTGGGGCGCAGGAAGTCGATGTACTCCTGGAGCACACCGCCGCGCGTATCCTGCGTGAAGTTGGCGAGCGGGACGATGCCCAGGCTGTTGCCGACGTCGGTCAACGACGACATGGAGCTGAAGTTGGCGATGCCGATGATGGCGATGCGCACGCCGCCCTTGTTGACGATGTGATAGGGCCGCGCGAGCTCCGCCAGCGGGTTCCCCGGCACGTAGGCATAGTTGGCGGCGAGGATGGGGTAGGTCGAGCCGAACTGAAGCTGCTTGACGTAGTTCATCAAGCCCTCGTCGAACTCGTGATTGCCAATGACGACGCCGTCCGGTCGGAGCTGGCTCATGACGAGCTGCTCGATCTCGCCCTTGAACACGTTGAAGATGGGCGCGCCCTGGAAGCAGTCGCCTGAGTCCACGTACAGCACGCGCTCCGCCCGTCGCCGCTCCCGCTCGATGATGTGGGCGATGCGCGCGATGCCGCCAAACGGCGCGTTCTCTTGCTTGAGCCCGAGCTCTTCGTCCGACGCAAGCACCGTCATGTCATAGGGCAAGAGCCGCGAGTGGATGTCGGACGTGTGCAAGAACGTGATGCGGATGTCCTGGTCCTCGAGGACCGGGTTGTCGTACTGCCGCGCACACGCGACGAGTGACGCGGCGAGGGCGAGAGCGATGGCCGAGGACAGGCGCATCCGCCGCTTCTAGCAGGGGCCCGCGAGCGGAGCAAGGCGGGTCAATGTGCTTCCACCTACAGCCGCAGCAGCCGCACCTGCCGCCCAGCCGGCGTCACGAGGGTCTCCATGTGCCCAGCGACCGCGCGCTCGGTACGCCGATCGAAGACCACGAGCCAGCCGTCGTCGCGGCGGACGCGCGCAAGGTAACGATCGAGCTGGTCGAGCGCCACCGTCGCCGGATCCGGCCGGCCGTCGCGCCAGACCTTGAGCTCGAGCGCGTGCTCGTCCCACTCACGGGACTGGAGCGTGCCGTCGATGGGCCACCGTACGAGCAGATCGAGGCGTCCGGTGCCGAGCGCGTACTCGCGATTGACGTGGCCGCCGCCGTTGATGAGCCGCTGCAGAAACGCCATCAGCACGAGCTGGCAGGCGGCCTCGTCGTAGAGCTGAGCCCGAACGAGCAGCTCGCCGTCGCGACTCCAAAAGTCCACGAACGCCGCCATGAGCCGCTCCAGATCGAGGCGGCCGTCCGGCAGCGCCCAGACGCGGCCGCCGTCGTGATCGAGCACCATGACGTCCTCGGCCACGGCCGTGAGCTCGCGCGGGATGACCTCGCGGTAGATTGGGTTGGCGATCTCGAGGTTGCGGCCGCGGCGCTCGACGAGGCCGAGATCCTTGCAGTATTCGAGGTCGGCCTGGCTCACGTCCTCCGCCATCTGCGTGCCGGCCAGCAGCGGCTCAATGACGCGCCGTACGCGGTCCTCGCGAAGCTTGTCCATGAGCGAGTCGAGGTGCGTCGCCCGCGACAGCACCAGGCGCTCCTTGGCCGCGTCGACGTGCTGCACGGTGATGGGTGTGGGCGGCGCGATGGCCATCTTGAAGACCACCTCGCGGGCGAGCGCGTTGGCGAGCCAGGGCTGACCTCGGGTGAGCTCATAGGCGCGGTCGAGGGCTGCGGGCATGAAGGGCTGGCCCGTCTCGGCTGTGTGCTGGCCGTAGAGCGCTGCGACATCGTGGGCCGAGAAGCTGCCAAGGGTCAGGCTCTCGACCTTGACGTTGAACGGCGACGCTGTGCCCAGATGTGCCGAGCCGCCGGAAGCCATCTTGTAGTCCCGGACGTCGCGCAGGCCCACGAGCGCGACGCTCGCCGGGAAGCCGTGCGGCCGCTGCGCATAGCCCGCGCGCAGCTGGCGGAGGACCGAGAGCAGCGCGTTGTCTTGCAGCGCGTCGATCTCGTCGAGCACCAGGAACAGCGGCTTGCCGAGCGCGGCGAGGCGCGACGACCAACTGCTCAGGAACGTGAATAGTGCGCTGTGGCCCCGACAGCTGGCGGCCAGCGTTGGATCCGGCCGCATCTCGAGTGGGAGGTCGAGTTGCGCGTACGTGAGAAGGGCGTCGATGACCGCGCACGTCGCCGTCTCGGGGTCGTTCGAGAACGGCCCGCCCATCTCGCACGTGGTGTACAGCCCGACGTGGGTCCCGGACGCCGTTAGCTCCCGCGCGAAGGCCCGCATGACCGTCGTCTTGCCGCTCTGCCGCGGCGCGTGGACCACGAAGTATGCGTTGGACGCCACGAGCGGCGCGACCTCCGGTAGGCGCGCCAGTGGCGGCAGCGTGTAGTGGTAGCTGGGGTCGTTCGGACCGGCGGTGTTGAACCAGCGCACACGGGAAGGGTAGCTCACTTCCGGCCGCGGGGGGAGGGTGCGGACACCTTCCCCAATCCCGCGATAGCCTCTCCAAAGAGCTGACGCCGCCGGCGCGGGTCCCCAAACGTTAGTGAAGTACATGGAATTGGTGCCGCGGTCCGTGTGTTTATGGTCGCATGAAGCGACGATCGATAGACGCAAGGGCTGCTGGCAAATCGCTGGCGTTTGATTACGAGTCGAGCCGAGCCATGGACGGCGTCACGTCCGTCGGTGGACTGCCCTTGGTTCTCGAGACCATGCGCGCGGCCGGGGTGAGCGAGTCGGTCAGCGAGGAGGTTCGTGCGGGGAGGCGTCGGCGTCGTTCGGGGTACACCGAGGCGGAGCTGGTCGAGGCGTTCGTACTGATGTTCGCGGCGGGAGGTGAATGCCTCGAGGACATGACGCAGCTGGGGTCGGACAAGGCGCTGCTGGAGCTGCTCGGCAAGGCGTCGTGGCAATCGCCTGACGCGGCACGTCAATTCCTGCTCGCGTTTCACGACGCCGAGGCGCTCGCGGCGGCCACTGCGGCGCTTCCGCCAGATGCTCTCGCGGTGATTGCTCCCGAAAACGCGGCGCTTCGGGGCTTGGCGCGGGTGATGTCGGAGCTGGCATCGCGTCTGGCGTCGCATCAGCGGATCCGCGTCGCGACCCTGGAGCGGGACGAA
>SXOX01000140.1 GCA_005776585.1 Pseudomonadota bacterium
GAACCCCACGACCAACAGCTACAAGCGGCTGGTCGCGGGCTACGAGGCGCCGGTCAACCTGGCGTACAGCTCCCGCAACCGGTCGGCCTCCATCCGCATCCCCATGCTGTCCACGTCGCCCAAGTCCAAGCGCATCGAGGTGCGTTTCCCGGACCCGTCGGCCAACTGCTATCTCGCCTTCGCGGCCATGCGCATGGCCGGCCTCGACGGCGTGCAGAACAAGATTCATCCGGGGGCGCCGCTCGATCGCGACATCTACGGCCTCACGCCCGAGGAGCGGAAGGACGTGCCCACCACGCCGGGCAGCCTGGCGGAGGCACTCGACTGCCTCAAGGCCGATCACGAGTTCCTGCTCAAGGGCGATGTCTTCACCGAGGACCTGCTCGAGGCCTGGATCGAGTACAAGACGGTCGCTGAGGTCGATCCGGTCCGGATGCGTCCGGTGCCCTACGAGTTCACGCTCTACTACGACTGCTAAATGTTTTTTGGGCGCCCGCCCGACCCGCGGTAGCCTCGCCTCCGATGGCTGCCGCGCTCCCGCCTCCTTTCGTGGCCTTTCTCGACCATCAGGCCGGGCTTCACGACGCCTCTCCGCACACGCTGCGGGCCTACGACGGCGACCTCACCGATTTTGCCGTCTGGCTGCACGGCGCCAGGCTCGAGTGGACGGCCCTTCGGCCCATGACCTTTCGCGGCTATCTCCACACGCTGGCAGGCAAGCTCCAGCCGACGTCCATCGCGCGGCGGCTCGCGGCGCTGCGCTCGTTCTACCGCTGGGCGGTCGCCCACGGGCTGCTGGCAAAGAGCCCGCTCGACGGCATCCGTTCGCCGAAGCTGCCCAAGCGCGCGCCCAAGGTGCTGCTCGTCGACGAGGCCGATCGGTTGCTGTCGCGACCGGGAGCCGAGCCCCACGCAGGACCGCTGGGCACACGGAATGATGCGCTCTTCGAGGTCGCCTATGCCGCGGCGCTGCGTGTCTCGGAGCTCGTGGGCATCGACCTCCAGGACCTCGACGCCGCGTCGGCGACCGTGCTGGTGCGCGGCAAGGGGCGCAAGGAGCGCGTCGTGCCGCTGGGCCGCCCCTCCATCGCGGCCGTAGCGCGCTGGCTCGAGGTGCGCCCTGCCCTGCTCGATCCGTTGCGGTTGGACGAGCGCGCGCTCTTTCTCAACAAGGACGGCGGCCGTCTCTCGGAGCGCGCGGTGCGCGTGCTCCTCGATCGACGCAACCTGGAGACGGGCGCGTCGAGCACGCCAATTCACCCGCACGTCCTGCGCCATAGCGCGGCGACCCACCTGCTCGAAGGCGGTGCGGAGCTGCGCCACATCCAGGAGCTCCTGGGCCACGCGAGCCTGGCCACAACGCAGCGGTATACGTCGGTGAGCCTCCAGCACCTGATGCAGGTCTACGACGCGGCGCATCCGCGCGCCAAGACCGCCGCTGAGGAGACGTGACCCGAAGAGTCGTGCGGTGTCCGCAGCGCTTGCTCCCCAGGCGCTCGGACAGTAGGCTCCGCCGCCCATGACGACCCCGACCCTCGCTGACCTTCGCAACGCGCTCGAGCTCATCGGCCACGAGTACGCGCTGCTGTACGCTGGCTTCTCTCGCATCACGCGCGAGGTGGAGCCGCTGGACTCGATGCTGGAACGGCTTCAGGCGGCCGTGACCGCGCTGGAGGCCGGCGCCGTCGTCGCGCTCGAGGACGAGCGGCAGGCGCTTCTGACCGACGCGCGCTCGAGCCTCGCGCTCTACACGTCCGAGCGCGCGCTGGTGCTCGAAGCCAAGGCCATGGGCCCCGAGGTCCACGCATTCGCTGAGCTCGAGGAGGAGGCGTCGCTGGTCTCGGCGACCTACCGGCGGCACTTCGAGGGTCAGGCCCGCGCCACGCGCGATCTGGGGCTGCTGGCGGAGATGATCGCCGACCTCGACCGGCTGCTCAGCGGCATGGAGGAGCTGCAGCCGTCGTTGCCCGAGGGCTTGAAGATGGAGGCGACGATCGCGACCGTGCGCTCCAATCGGGCGCTGTATGGCGATGAGCGCGGCGCCGTCGTCGAGGCGCGCGGCGCCGACGGCGAGGAGGAGCAGGCCGGCGTGCTCGCCGAGGTCGCCAACGGGCAGTTTCAGACCTACCGCGATCACTTCGCTGGCAAGGCCCGCGTCACGCGGCGGCCGCAGCTCCTGCAGCGCATCATCGACAACCTCACGGTCGTGCTGGACCGCATGACCATGCTCAAGGCCGCCGGCTTCGTCTCCGAATGGAACGAGAAGAACATCGAGGTCGTCCAGGCGCAGCTCGCGCACTACCGCACGGAGCTCAACGAGGTGCGGGCCGCGCGGGAGGCCTTGCCGCTGACGGATCTGCAGGTCGTGCTCGGCGGCGCGGCCAACGAGATCATGGGCGAGTACGGCCAGAACTACGCGGGCATGTCGCGCCGCGCCTGTGACCTGGGCCGACTCGGCGTCCTCTGCGACCTGCTCGCCGAGGTGCGCCGTCAGATGGCGGAGCTCGGCTGGTTCTTCCCGACGGACGTCAACACGCGCAACCTGCGGCTCGTCACCGATCACCGCGCGCTCCTCGAGCGCGAGTGGGTCGCCGTGCGCGACGCCAAGGCCACGGCGGAGGCCAGTCCCTAGCGCTTTGACACGAGGCAGGCGCGCCCCCGATACTACGTGGCCCATGACCGGGCGCCTGTCCCACGAACGCGAGGCTGTCGATGACGGCCTCTATCTCGCTCTCCGCGGCAGCATCGACGCCGACGGCGCGCTCCGTGGCGCCGCCGTCCCATCTCCCGGACCCCGGCGCGTGGTGCTGGATCTGGGCGATGTCGCGCGGGTCACCTCGATCGGGGTCCGGGAGCTCATGGACTGGCAGTCGGAGCTCGACCGGCGTGGCGTCGACGTCACCTGGGTCGGCTGTTCGCCGACGATCGTGACCCAGCTCAACCATGTGGCCAACTTCGCGGGCAAGGCGGCCATCGCTACGTTCTCGGCGCCGTACTTCTGCGAGCGCTGCAACCGCGAGACGCCGATCGCGCTCGATACGGCCGAGGTGGGTCGCGGACGCCGCGAGGCCAAGGCGCCGGCGCGGACGTGTCCGACCTGCACCAGCCCGCTGCAGTTCGACGACATCGAGGAGTCGTACTTCGCGTTCACGCGTGAGGTGCGCACCGTCAGTGACCCGGTCGCGCTGCGCCGCTTTCTGTCCGAGGTCGGGCGCCGCCGTCGCGTGGCGCTCATCGAGGACCAGCCCACCGTGCTGGAGGACCGGCCCGCGGCGCTCACCGCGCTCGTGGCAGACCGAGTGGAGTCACCGCCGCCACCGCCATCGCGGGCGCTCTCGCTCGCCGACCGCCTCTTCTACGTTGCGGCAGGAGCGCTGGCCGGCGTGTTGACGCTGGTCGTCTACCACATCGTCGCCAACGTCGCCTGAGGCTCGGCCGGGCCCCCGCCATGCCCCGATTCCCCATCGGGTTGAAGCTCCTCGCGATGGCGGCCCTGCTCGTTGCGGCGGTCACCACGACCTTCGGTGTCCTCGTCTCGTCGCTGCTGCGCGACGTCTACGCCGAGCGCGCCTCCCGCCTCGAGAGCGCGCTCGTCTTGGAGCACGAGCACGCGAGCCGGGCGGCCGCCGAGCTCTTGCGGAGCGTCATGGCGGAGGCCATCGCTGGCAGCGAGGCCGGTCGCATCGCGCGGCACCTGAAGGAGCTCGCCTCGCATGAGACCGACCTCGTGCGCGCGGCCGTGGCCGACGAGCGCGGGCGCGTGATCGCCCGGAGTGACCTCGGGCTCTTCGAGACGCTCGACCGCAATGACCGCATCGCGGTGGCGGACACGATGCAGTCGCGCGACGGCAAGTCCGATTCGGGCGAACGCGTGCGGGTCGTTACGGCGCCCATTCGCGACGGCAGTGGCCGCCTCGTCGGCGGACTCGAGCTGACCTGGTCGCTCGCGGCGCTCGATCGGTCGCTGAGCGAGCTCCACGTCGAGGAAGCGCGCGATACGGCCGCCTCCCGCCGCATCCTCTTCGAGGTCGGTGGCATCGCGCTGGCGGTCGGCGTCCTGGCCGGCGTGCTCATGGGGATCACGCTCGGTCGCCCGATCCGCACGCTTGGACGGGCGGCGCGCGCCATCTCCTCGGGTGATCTCTCGGTCCGGGTCCCGGTGCGGCGCCGCGACGAGCTCGGCGACCTCGGCCGCGCGATGAACGAGATGGCCGAGCGCCTCGAGGTGCTCATCGAGGACGCCAAGGTCAGCGTCGCCATCGAGCGCGACCTGGTCCTCGCGCGCGAGATCCAGCAGAGCATGCTGCCCGGCCGGGGCAACCACCAGCGGCCGGGCATCGAGCTGGCCGGGCGCGTGGAGAGCGCGGCGCAGTGCGGCGGCGACTTCTGGGCGACGTGCGAGCTCACGAGACAACGCACGCTCATTCTGGTCGCCGACGTCACCGGCCACGGCATCGGCTCGGCGATGCTCACCGCCACGGCTCGCAGTTGCCTGGACACGGTCTGGGAGCTGACCCAGGGCAACTTCCGCCCTGCCTACCTCCTGCGAATCCTCGATCAGCTGCTCCGGCACGGCGTGGGCGCGGGCTTCCACATGACCTGCTTCGTGTCCATTTTGGATCCGGTGGAGCGCACGATCTCCTACGCCAATGCCGGCCACAACCACCCGCTGCTCGTGCGCACGCTCGAGGACGGGACGCGCCGCATCGGGCGCCTCGCCGCGCGCGGGAACCGGCTCGGCGACGCCGACGGGTTCACGTTCACCGAGAAGACCGTGGCGTGCGCGCCGGGGGACATCCTGTGTTGGTACACCGATGGCCTCGTCGAGGCGCTGGGTGTCTCGGGCGACGGCCAGACGCTCGAGGAGTTCGGGACACGGCGGCTCGGCGCCGCGTTGTTGGGTTCCGACGGTGACGCCGACGCGGTCCTTGACGGCGTGCTCGACCGCTTTCATCGCCACCGCGGGGTCGGTCCGCTCGACGACGACGTGACTTGCGTCATCGGGAGGCTGCTCGGGTGAGCCGCGCGTCTCGGCTTCGCTGGCTCATGGTGCTGGCGCTCGGCGCTCTGGCCGCCGATGCACCTGCGGACCGCGTGCAGCCGACCGACGTGCGGGCCCTCTACGAGGACGGCCGCTCTCAGCTCGCCGAGGCGCATCGGGCCAAGGACACAGGAGCGTCGGAGGAGGACGTGACCGCGCAGCTCGAAGGCGCTCGCGGGCGCTTCGAGGCGGCCCTCGCCCTCGACATCACCTACGTCGACGCCGCGATGGGCTACTCGGACGTCATGCTCGAGCTCGGCAAGAGCGTCGAGGCGGTGCCGCTGCTCGAGCGGGCCCATGCCGCGCGCAAGGACGCACCCATGGTGGCGTTGGCTCTCGGGCTCCACCTGCTGCGCATCGGGCAGGCCGGACGCGCGGAGGTGCTCCTCGAGAGCGCGCTGTCCAACGGGGCCGAGAGCCTCGCTGCGCGCTACGTGCTGGCCGGTCATCACTATCAGGCCGGGCGCTATCAGCGCGCGATCGAGCACGCGACGGAGTACCTGGCGCAGCGCCCGAAGGACGCCGAGATGCAGGGCCTGGTCGGCAACGCGTGGCTCAAGCTGGGTGAGCCGGACAAGGCGGTCATCGCCTATCGCCGGGTCCTGGCGGTGGATCCGTCCAACGTCACCGTGCGGGTCAACCTGGGGAGCGTGCTCGTGCGTCTCGGCGACTATCGCCGCGCGATCGACGTGTGTCGCGCCGTGCTCGAAGGTCGCCCCGAGCTCGTCGAGGCGCGCTTCAACCTGGCGACGAGCCACTTCCGGCTCCGCGAGCTCGCCGCCGCCGCCCGCGAGTTCCAGGGTGTGGTCGCACGCGCTCCGGCGCACGCTCCGGCCCACTACTTCGGAGGCGCCGCGCTCGTCGAGCTAGGCCGAAACGACGAGGCCCGGCCGCTCCTGACGCGCGCCTCGGCGCTCGCGCCGACCGATCCGTGGGCCCCGTACCTCCTGGGCGTCCTCGACCGGCGTGAAGGGAACCTCGGCGGCGCCGCCGGTCACTTCGCGGTCGCCGTCGCGCGCAAGCCCACCAGCGCGCGGATCCTGCACGCCGCGGGCGTCGTCGCACGGCTGCGGGGCGAGCTGGCAACAGCAGAGCGCCTGCTGCGGGAGGCCGCGACCCGTGCGCCCAAGTCCGCCGAGATTCGCGCGGAGCTGGGCTATGCGCGCGTCCTTCTGGGTCAAGAGGACCCCGGGATCGTCGACCTCGAGGCGGCCCATACGCTCGACGCTCAGGACGTGCGCGCGCTGGCGTGGCTCCCGGTCGCACGTACGCGGCGCGGAGTCCGCCGCATCAACGCGGGCGATCTGGACGGCGCGGACGCGGATCTGCGACGCGCCCTGGAGGTCGGTCCCCGGGTGGCCGAGGCCGTGTGGAACCTCGTGCTGCTGCGGGACGCGCGCGGCGACCGCAACGGCGCGCGGGAGGCGCTGAGCCGCGCGATGGAGCTCGACCCGCTGCATCCGAACCTGAACCTCCTGGCGTCGCTCTTGGCGATCCGAGCGGCTCGCGTCGACGCGGCGCAGCGTTACCTGGCGCGAACCGAGGGCGCGACCGATCCCGGACTGCGCTGGCTCGTGCAGGGCATGGTGCACGCGCTTTTGCACGAGCATGCGGCCGCGATCGTGGCGCTCCGACGCGCCGGCGAGCACGGGGTGGACGTCGCGGCCACGGTGCGGGTCGTGCGGCTCGATCTCGCGGCCACGCTGCTCACGCGAGGCCAGCCGGAGGCCGCCAAGCGCGAGCTGCTCGACGTCGCAGGCATCGAGCCCGAGCTCGAACGCGCGCGTGTGGGCCTGTTGATCATCGCCTACCTCGCCCTCGACACCGAGCTGGCCGAGGCGCTCCGGCTCGTCCCGGTGCTGTCGTCCGGCGCGGTCGTCCGCGGCTTCGGACTGGAGCGCCTCATCGACGAGAGCGCCATCGTCGAGGCCTACCTGCGGCACCGTCTGGGCGACGATCAGGCCGCGGCGCCGGTCCTGGAGCGCGCGGCGCTCGCCACGCCGAGCAGTCCGGCACGACACGTCGCGGGTGCCGCGCTGCTGTCGCTCGCCGAGGAGGCCTATGCCGCGCGCCGCCATGCCGACGCCGAGGCGCTGGCTCGCCGCGCACTGAAGGTCGACGCGACGCCCCAAGCGCGCCATGCCCTCGCCTGCGCCCTCTACGCGCGAGGTCAGCACGCCAGCGCTGGAGAGCAGCTGCGACAGCTGCACGCCGAGGCGACGATCGCCGAGGCCGGCTATAACCTCGCCGTCTACCTCGATGACATCGCCCACCGAGGCGGGGAGGCAATGGCGCTGCTGCGCGCGGCGGCGCAGTCGTCGGGGCTGGCCAACGAGCGGGCGCGCCGGCGTATCGCGCGAAGGGAGCGCCTCCTTGGGCACTGAGCGCCACCTGGCCGCACTCGTCGCCATCGCGGCGTCCGTCGGGTTCCTCGGAGCCGCCGGGGCCGCCAAGGCCGACACGCGCGAGGTGGGCGTCTATACGCCTCGCGTCTTCATCGGCGACACCAGCGCGCGCGCCGACTACGCCCGGCGGGTGGCCGTCGCGCTGTCCGCCGCGGTGGGCCATGAGCTCCACGGACGTACGTTTGCGCGCCGGGTCGACCTCGATGGCTTCATCTCGGCCGGCCAGCTCGGCCTCGTCCTCGTGGACCCCCTGGTGGCGGTGGCGCGGCCGGATCTGTTGGAGCCCATCGCCGTCGGGACCGGACCCGAGGGGACACGGCCACTCGTCGTGGCGGTCAGCCATCGCGCAGCGCGGGGCCTCGGCTCCTTCGCCGGCTTACGCCTGGCGACGGTCGACGTCGACGTCAAGGAGCGCTGGCTCGTCCAGAACCTCCTCCTGGAGGGCGTCGTCGCCCTGGACGCGCACCTCGGCGGGCTCGTGGGGCTCGCCGACGTCGCCGAGCTCGGTACGACGCTGACGGCGCGACAGGCGGGTGTCGGTCTGGCGTATCGCGCGCAGGTCGCGGCCCTCGGTGTGGAGATCGTGGCGGAGCTCGCGGGCGTGGCCCTCCCCGTGCTCTGCGCCGTCAAGGGCCGGGTGGACGAGGCGACCATCGCGAGCCTGCGTCGCGCGATCACCCAGGGTCTCGCGTGGCCTGCCGCCGGGCCGTTTCAACGGCTCACGCTGAGCGTCGCCTCCGCACTGCGGCCGCTCACGGTGGCCGTGAACCAGGGAGCGAGCGGGCCTCCCCTGGAGCCCCTACTCTGGTCGCCTGCCCCGGTGGTGCGCCTCCCCGTGACGGGATTCCTCCCCACGCCGAACGTGCCCATCCCGGTGCCGCCCACGGGCGCACGCTGGCAGCTCCCCGCGTTCGTGGAGCCCAAGTAGGTCGCAGATGCACGCGCCCCGCTACCCGTCGCACGCGCTCCTCCACGAGGGACCATTGACGGCCGCGCTGGTCTTGGGGCCCTTGCCACTCCATCTCGTTCAGCAGTCGGGGCCGCCGCCGGACCGCGACGCACTCCAGGCCGCGTTCGCTGCCGGTCACACGCTCGTCCCGGCGCCAACGGTCACGCACGACGCGACCGATCCCGACGCGGCGCGCGCCTGGGTCGTGGCCCAGCTCGCGCCGGTGCCCAGGCTCGCCCGTCGCATCGTCGCGGTCGGCGATGAGCTCGTCGCCAACGCCCTCCGGGCCGACCCGGCGCGCGCCACGTTGGCCTGGACGGTGACCGAGAGCAGCGTGTGGCTCGCGGTCAGCAACGCGGGAGCCGCCGATCTCCCAGGCGTGCAGCGAGCGCTCGCCCGAGCGTTGGTCGAGCGACGTCCGCGCGAGTCACCGAGCGGTGGCGCCGGCCTCGGGCTCTATCTCGCCTACCTCCAGTCGAACCGGCTCATCGTCGAGGTCGAAAGCGACCGGACGTGCGTCGCTGCGACCTTTCACCGCGCGAGCCCGGCCTCCGGTGCAGAGACGCCCCATGAGCTCCACGTCGTCGCGCGTTGACCGCGCGATACACGCACGACGACTCAGGGCACGGCCGCGAAGCTCGGCTCGGTGACCCGCGGCGGCGCCGCCTCGGTCAAGGCGCGGAGACGTTCGAGCGCCTCGGCCCGCTCGGCAGCCACTGCCGAGTCGCGCGCGCACAGCTGATAGTGCGCCGCGGCCTCCTCCAGCCGACCCGACTCCTCGAGGAGCTGGGCTAGGTGAAGCCGGCAGGCGTGCAGATCGGGCCGCAGCCGCAGCGCCTCGACGAACGCCTGCCGTGCCTTGCGCGCGTTGCCGGCCAGCGCGTGGGCCTGGCCCAGCGCGAAATGAGCCTTGTCGTACCGTCGGTCGATCTTGAGAACCGCCCGGTAGCACTGGAGCGCCCGCGCCGCGTCACCGGACTTGAGGTAGCAGTTGCCGAGGTTGTAGTGCGCCTTGAGGTAGTTGGGTCGGTCGCGAATCGTATGGCGATACTCCAACATCGCCTCGCCCTGGCGACCCAGCAGCGTCAGCACGTGCGCGCGCATGAAGCGCGCCTTGTAGAAGGCGGCGTCGGCGTCCAGAGCGTTCTTGAAGGCGATCTCGGCGGCCGCGAGCTCACCCATCGCCTTGTAGGTGTGGCCCAGGTTGAAGTGCGCCCGCGAGTGCTGTGGGCGACGCTCGAGAACGGCCAAGTAGTGCCCGACGGCCGCGTCGTGGTCGCCGCACTCGAACAGGGCGTTGGCGAGCGAGAAGCGCACTTCGAGCTCGTCGGCCACACGGACAGCGCGGACATAGTATGGGACCGCGCGCCGCGGCTGACCCAAGCGCATGAAGGCGTGACCGAGTGTGGAGAGCACCTCGGGCGCCTCGGGCTCGAGCCGCAACGCCGCCGTGAGCAGCTCGAGGCACCCGCGCTCGTCGCCAAGGGCTGCGCGGCTCTGAGCGTGACGCACCAACGCCGAGCGCGACGATGGCCGCAGCCGCACGTCGGCGGCGGTGACCGCCGAGACGAGGGTCCCAAGTAGCCGGCTGCGCGTCATGCGGAGGGGGTCCTAGCCACGGGGCGAGTATAGCGCCTGCCCCCTGCGAGGCGCCAGGCTCGGAGCTCCGCTCGGGTCACGACGGCGGCGCCGCGCCGCGATGGGGAGCCAACCCTGTGGAACGACGCGCATCCTCAAGCCAGCGCAGCGTTTTTTGCGCTTGACACTTGGGGGTCCGCCAGTACACTCGCGACCCTCGCGAAGGCTGCCGATGCGGGATCGGCGCCATCGCAGCGACCCAGAGGCCAAGCGCGCCGGTACCGTCAGCCATGAGCTTTACCCACGTCGTCGACAAGATCCCTGCCGCTGGCCTCGAGTTCACCGAGGTGCTCAGCACGGAGTGGCTGGGGCGCGCGCTCGGCGACGCGTTCCGGCCCGTCGGTGTTCCCGGAGAGGCCAAGCTCGAGGTCGCGCGTGAGGGGACGAGCGTCGTCGTCGATGGCGAGCTGACCTTCACGGCGGAGTTCACGTGCAGCCGCTGCGCCGAGGACGTCCAGGTCACACATCTCCTCCCGGTTCGTCTCTCGTTCGTCGTCGGCGAGGAGCCGGAGGAGTCCGAGGAGGAGGCGGACGACCTCGACACGTTCGGCATGGCGGCCGATCGCGAGGTCATCTTCTACCAGGGTCCGGAGGTCGACCTCGAGGCCCCGCTGGTCGAGGTCATCATCTTCGCCCTCCCGGCCTACCCGCTCTGCGCCGAGGACTGCCGCGGCGTGTGCGTCGACTGCGGCCAGAACCGCAACGCGTTGCCCGGGGGAGACTGCCGCTGCGCCGAGAAGCGCGTGGACCCTCGCTTTGCCAAGCTCGCGAGCATCTCGCTCCCGACGAAACCCAATTAACGGACTGCGAAAGCCCAAATTCGGCCCCAGCAGCCCAGGAGAGAAAAGCCATGCCGGTACCCAAGGAAAAGCTCTCGCGCTCGCGACGTGATCGCCGCCGTGCCAACCACGACAAGGTCGTCAAGCCCAACCTGTCGACCTGCACGCGCTGCGGCGCGTTCAAGCTGTCGCATCGGGCCTGCGGAAGCTGCGGCTACTACCGCGACCGCAAGGTGCTCTCGGTCGGCGACGCCGAGGCCTAGCCTCGACGTGCGGGTCGCGATCGCAAGTGATCACGGCGGCTTCGGCCTCAAGCGCGAGCTGATCTTCCACCTGGCGCAGCGTGGCCACGAGGTGCATGACCTCGGACCGCTCACGAGCGACTCCGTGGACTACCCCGCCTACGCTGAGCTCGTGGCGCGGCAGGTCGGCGCCCGTGAGGTGGACGCGGGAGTGCTCGTGTGCGGCTCCGGCATCGGCATGAGCATCGCGGCCAACAAGGTCGCGGGGGTGCGTGCCGCGGTCGTGCAGGACGTGGAGCATGCGCGGTTGGCGCGCGAGCACAACGACGCGAACGTGCTCTGCCTCGGCGGGCGCTTCACGGCGGCGCCGCTCGCGGCCGACATGGTGGACGCCTGGCTCTCGACGGAGTGCACCGGGGAGAGGCACCGCAAGCGCATTACGCTGATCGCTGATATCGAGAACCGAACGGCCGCATCCTAGAGGGGCTCGTCACTCATGCGCTGTCCCCAGTGCGGCTGTCAGGACGACAAGGTCGTCGATTCGCGCGCCGTGCAGGACGGCCGGGCGACGCGACGTCGCCGCCAGTGTGAGGGCTGCGGTCGCCGTTTCACGACCTTCGAGCAGATCGAAGAGAGCACCCCGATCATCGTCAAGAAGGATGGACGGCGCGAGTCATGGGAGCGGCAAAAGCTCATCGCGGGCCTCCAGCGCGCGTGCGAAAAGCGCCCGGTCCCGACAGCCGCCATCGAGTCGTTCGCCGATCGCCTCGAGCAGCGCATCGTCGAGTCCGGCACTCCCGAGGTCGCCGCGCGCGAGGTCGGTGAGGCGGTCATGGGCTTCCTCCGCGAGGCAGACGCCATCGCCTACCTGCGCTTTGCCAGCGTCTACAAGAGCTTCAGCGATCTCGGGGAGTTCCTCGACGAGATCGAGGGCATTCGGTCGCAGGAGCCCACGTGAGCGGCTCGACGGCCTTCTCCGACGCGCACTGGATGGATCGCGCGCTCGCGGAGGCGCGTCGGGGGGTCGGCCGCACCGCGCCCAACCCGCCCGTGGGCTGCGCGCTGGTCCGCGACGGTCGCCTCGTCGGGGTCGGCTTCCATTCGCGAGCGGGAGCACCGCACGCCGAGGTCGCCGCACTCGCCATAGCCGAAGAGCGGTCCCATGGCGCCACGGCCTATGTCACGCTCGAGCCCTGCAATCACTCGGGCCGTACGGGACCGTGCACCGAGGCGCTGCTCGCGGCGGGTGTCCGCCACGTGGTCGTCGGCGCGCTCGATCCGAACCCGCGGGTCACCGGAGGCGGCATCGCGCGGCTGCGTGAGGCGGGTGTCTCGGTCACGACGGGCATCCGCGCCGAGGCGTGCGCCGCGTTGATCGCGCCGTTTGCCCAGTGGTCGACGCGCGGGCGGCCGCTCGTCACGCTCAAGGTCGCTCTCACGCTGGATGGTCGGCTCGCCACGGCGACCGGTTCGAGCCAATGGGTGACCGGAGAGCGTGCTCGCGCCTGCGTCCATCGCCTGCGGGACCAGAACGACGCCGTGCTCGTCGGCGCGGGCACCGTGCGCTCGGACAATCCCGCGTTGACGACGCGCCTGGACTCCGGAGGTCGCGACGCGGTACCCATCGTCGTCTCGGCGTCGCTCGACCTCGACCCGGCCGCCGCCGTCTTCGCGAGCGGTCGCGCGGTCGTCCTGACCGGCTCCATCGAGCACCGCGAGCGCGTCGCCCGACTCGAGTCCACCGGGGCCACGGTCCTCTCGGCCCCCGACTGCGCCGGCGTGCTCGACTGGGAGCAGGCGCTCGCGGCGCTCGCTCAGCGAGGACTGTGCTCGGTCCTGGTGGAAGGCGGCGCCAGCATCGCGACCAGCCTTCTTCGGGCACGCCACGTGGACCGGCTGGTGGCGTTTGTCGCTCCCAAGCTCGTGGGCGACGACGGCCTGGCAGTGGCGGGACGGCTCGGGACGACTATGATGGCCGACGCTCTGCACCTGTCCGAGGTGGAGGTGACGCGCTTGGGCGACGACGTGTGCATCGAGGGACGCTGTGTTTACGGGACTCGTTGAAGGAACCGGAGTCATCCGGCGCGTGCAGAGCCAGACCGGCGGCGAGCACTGCGTGACCGTGGAGTCCGCCTCTCGGCTCGAGGGGACGCAGATCGGCGACTCGATCGCCGTCGACGGCGTGTGCCTCACGGCCATTCGCGTGGATGGCCGCGCCTTCGACGCCCAGGTGAGCCACGAGACGCTCACCAAGAGCACCATCGGGTCGCGAGTGGCCGGTGACTGGGTCAACCTCGAGCGCGCGTTGCGGCTCGGTGATCGCCTGGGCGGCCACTTGGTGTCCGGCCACGTGGATGGCCGCGGCCGCATCGCCAGCGTGACGCGGCGAGGCGAAGCGACGGACGTCGTGATCGCGCTCCCAGACGGGCTGCTCGACTGCGTGGTGGACAAGGGTTCCATTGCGCTCGATGGCGTCTCTCTGACCGTCAACGCCATTCGCGGCGCCGATCTCCGGGTCACGCTCGTGCCGCACACGCTGGCTGCGACGACGCTGGGCAAGCGCTGGCGCCCCGGCGTGGAGGTCAACGTCGAGGTCGACATGATCGGAAAGTACATCGTGAACTTGGCTCAGCGCGGTCGATTGACGCCCGCTGGCGGGCTCAGCATGGACACGCTCAAGGAGCACGGATTCGCATGAGAGCATCTTCGACTCTGGTCATCCTGACCCTGACCCCGGCGCTCGTAGCCGGTTGCGGCAGTGCGGAAGGGACCGCAAGCGCCGGGACTGACGCGACCACGACGCCAGCGACCACGCTGCCGAGCGCGCGCCTGACACGCCAGGAGCCGCTCGACGCGGCCGCGATCGATGCAGCCGCCAAGAAGAGCGGCACCCTGGCGCAGGCCCTCGCAAAGCTCAAGGGCGACGGCTACGGGAGCTTCGTCGCCGCCGGCGTCACCGCGGACGACGCGGGGATTACCGTCACGTGG
Organism: Pseudomonadota bacterium; assembly: GCA_005776585.1. Lineage (GTDB taxonomy): Bacteria > Myxococcota_A > UBA9042 > SXOX01. The sequence continues at coordinate 14,043 of SXOX01000140.1, forward strand.
GCCGTGTACGCTACCGCGTCCGGCCAGGAGCGGACGGCCCTCGATCGGTGCGAGAAGGAGCAGTGCGCCGCGGCGCTCGTCTCTCTTGGGAACGACGGTGCGCCCACCTTCACAGACACCGCGGGCGCAAGCGCGTCCGGCTTCACCATCGGCGTGCCGCAGCTCCAAAAGACACTGCTGGGCAAAGACCACGCGGGCGGCAGCAAGATCGGCGCGCTGGAGGCCACGGTCCTCCCCCCGGTCGACCTGTCGAAGCGACGGCTCATCATCGCCAGCGCCTTCGGTCCGGCGTTTGGGGTGGACCTGGCCGCGTTCAGCTCCGCCGCGACGGCGTCGGGCGCATTCACCGAGGTCAAGACCCTCCACTACGTTCGCGCCGCTGACCTCGACGCGGCGCTTTCGGGCGCCACCCCGCTGGACGTCCTCGTCTGGGTCGGCGCCACCGTGCTCGACAGCGGCGTGCCGATCGGCATGACCACGAATCGGGGCGTCTTCGGCGACGAGACCTACCCGCTCGAGCGCGTCCGTGATCAGGTCTCGGCCAAGGTGGCCCCCTTCGGAGGCCCCGGCGTCATTCTTCTGCTGGGAGGCAGCTCCGCGGTGGGCACGGGCACCAATGACACAACGCTCTTCAACACGCTGGTCGGCAAGGCCTTCCGTACGGTCGTGGGACTCGACCAGACCGCGGACGCCGCGCACGTCCTTGGCGCGGGCGCAGCGTTCCTCAAGCAGCTGCTTGGAGGCGGCAGCCTGGCCGCGGCGCTGTCGGACGGCAACGCCGTGTTCGCCGCCGGCGGTGCGAAGGCCAAGCTCGTGACGAACCGCGAGGACCCGGCCAAGACGACCATCCCCGGACGTATCGACGCGCTCTTCGGCGACAAGTCCAACCCCAAGGGCCTGCGCCTGAACCTTAACCTGTACGTGGTCTCCAAGTGCTTCGACGCCGCGGGGAAGCCGGTCGTGACGCCCGGCGAGACCGAGTCCTTCGCCTCCGCCTTCGCCGACGTCGACTTTCAGGGCCCGTCGTTTTCGGGCACCAAGAAGGGCGTCGGCGACTCGTTCGACGTGACGTTTACCGGGCTCCTCGGTGGCACCAAGGTCGGGGACCCGATCTACCTCTCGGCCAAGGGCAACCTCAAGTCGACCATCAAGAACATCACGGTCTACGGCATGGGCGCCCTCGTCCCGCCATCGGAGAAGGACGCCAAGGACTTCCCGAATCGGCGCTTCTTCGACGGCGAGGCCATCGCCTCGAGCTACAACGACGCGGCGGGCAACACCTGCATCCTGGTCAAGCCGCGGCTGTCGAGCGTGACGCAGCAGCCGAGCTGGTTCGACCTCCCCAAGTAGCCCTCGCCTATCAAGAAAGAGGCCCTCATGTCCACGACCACGCAAGCCATCGTCATCGGCTCGGGCCCCGGAGGCTACGTCTGCGCGATTCGCCTCGCCCAGCTCGGCGTAAAGACTGTCGTCGTCGAGCTCGGAGAGCTTGGCGGCGTCTGCCTGAACGTCGGCTGTATCCCATCGAAGGCGCTCATTACGGCCTCGAAGCACTACCAGGCCACGGGGAAGAAGCTCGCCGAGATGGGCATCCTGGTGGACGGCGCGCGCGTCGAGATGGGCACGATGCAGGCGTGGAAGGCGGGCGTCGTCAAGAAGCTCACCTCGGGCGTCGGCACGCTCCTCAAGGGCAATGGCGTCACCGTCGTGCGCGGCAAGGCGCGCTTCGTAGCCGCCGATACGCTGGAGGTGACCGACCCGAGCGGCGCGACGCAGCGACTTCAGGCGCCCGCCATCGTCGTCGCGACCGGCTCTCGCCCCACGCCCATCCCCGCGTTTCCTGTGGATCAGGAGCACGTCCTGGACTCGACGGGGGCGCTCGCGCTGTCGGAGGTCCCGAAGCGGCTCGTCGTCATCGGCGGCGGCTACATCGGCCTCGAGCTCGGCGGCGTGTTCGCTCGGCTTGGCGCGCAGGTCACGGTCCTCGAGCTGATGCCGCAGCTCTTGCCCGGCTTCGATCTCGACCTCGTGCGACCCGTCGAGAAGGGGCTCAAGAAGGCAGGGGCCGAGGTGCTCACGGAGACGCGCGCGGTGAGCTGGCGCAAGGCCGACGATGGCAACGGCCTGAGCGTGACCGTGCAGGTCAAGGATGTCACGCGCGAGCTGCGCTGTGACAAGATCCTCGTCACCGTGGGACGCCGCCCCAACAGCGACGGGCTGGGTCTCGAGTCGCTCGGCGTGGACATCGACCGCGGCGGGTTCATCAAGGTCGATTCGAGGCTGGAGACGAGCGTCCCCGGCGTCTACGCCATCGGCGACGTCGCGGGCAACCCCATGCTCGCGCACAAGGCCTCCAAGGAAGGCGAGGTCGTGGCCGAGGTCATCGCCGGGAAGCCGAGCGTCTGGGACGTGCGGGGGATCCCGGCCGTAGTGTTCACCGATCCGGAGATCGCGACCGTCGGTCTCACGGAGGCCGAGGCCAAGGCCAAAGGCCATACGGTGCGAGTCGGGAAGGTCCCGTTCGCCGGACTCGGACGCGCGATGACGACCGGAGAGACCGAGGGCTTTGCCCGAGTGGTGGCCGACGCCAAGACACATGCCCTGCTCGGTGTCCAGATCGTAGGACCGGAGGCAAGCGACCTCATCGCCGAGGCCGGGCTCGCGCTCGAGATGGGCGCCTACGCCGACGACGTGGGCCTGACCATCCACGCGCATCCGACCTTGGCCGAGGCCGTCATGGAGGCCGCGAAGGCGGCAACCGGTGAGGCGATTCACCTCATGAACCGTTAAAGAACGGGCCAAATCGCCCCACACCCCGACACCGTGCTGCGATTGGCGATGGCACACAAGGTGCTAACATCGGCGCCATGACTTCACCCAACACCCCATGTCGTATCGCCATCAATGGTTTCGGTCGCATCGGCCGTCTCGCTCTTCGCGCCGCTCCGGCGGACGTGGAGGTCGTCGCGGTAAACGATCTGGCCGATCCCGAGTCGCTGGCCTACCTGTTCCGCAATGACAGCGTCCACGGACGCCTCCATGAGCCGGTCGGCTTGAAGGACGGGCGTCTCGAGTGGCAGGGCCGTTCCATCCCATTCTTCAATCGACGCGACCCACGTGAGCTCCCATGGGGGGCCCTCGGCGTGGACGTCGTGATCGAGGCCACCGGCGCCCTGCGCGGTCGGGCTGACGGCGGACGCCACCTCGAGGCGGGGGCCAAGCACGTCCTGCTCACCGCGCCAGGTGACGACGTCGACCGCACCATCGTGATGGGAGTCAACGAGCACGAGCTCGACCTCGCGAACGACCGCTTCGTGTCGAACGCGAGCTGCACGACCAACTGCATCGCGCCGGTGGCCACGGTGCTGCACGCCGCGTTCGGGATCGAGAGCCTGGTCTTCACGACGATCCACGCCTACACGTCGAGCCAGACGCTGGTCGACACGCCGATGCGCAAGCTGCGTCGCGGGCGCGCCGGCGCGCTGTCGATGGTCCCGACCTCGACGGGCGCGAGCAAGGCGCTCGGCCAGGTCCTGCCTGCGCTCGCGGGACGCTCCGCGGGCATGGCCGTCCGCGTGCCGGTGCCCGACGGCAGCCTCACGGACATGGTCGTGCGTTTTTCGCGCCCGCCGGCCGATGTCACCGGCCTGCTCGAGCCCCTGCGCCGCGCAGCCGCGACGCCGGCGCTCGCCCGGATCCTCGAGGTCTCCGACGAGGAGCTGGTCTCGCACGACGTCGTGGGCGACGAGCACTCCGCGGTCGTCGACGCCACCACCGTGATGCGGTGCAGCGCCGACACGTTCAAGCTCCTCGTCTGGTACGACAACGAGTGGGGCTACGCCAACCGGGTCATCGACCTCGCGCGGAGGCTCTGCGGTCGGGAGTAGGCATGTCCTGTCACTGCACGCGCATCCACGATCGCCGGCGCATCGTCGTGACCGGAGGGCCGGGCTCGGGCAAGACGGCCATCCTGGAGTTCGTGCGGCGCGCCTTCTGCCGCCACGTCAACGTGCTCCCCGAGGCCGCCAGCATCCTCTTCGGTGGCGGGTTTCCGCGCGGCATCCGCACGGCCGAGCTTCGGGCAGCGCAGCGGGCCATCTTCCACGTCCAGAGCGAGCTCGAGGCCTGGTCGGATGGGGGCCAAGCTCCCGCGATCACGCTGTGTGATCGTGGCACATTGGACGGTCTTGCCTACTGGCCGGGCGACCCGAACGAACTGCTGCTCGCCATGCGTACGACGGTCGAGACCGAGCTCAACCGTTACGCAGCGGTCATTCATCTGCGTCCGCCGGCGGCCACGGGGGGATACAATCACGAGAATCGGCTGCGCACCGAGTCGGCGGAAGAGGCGGCGCTCTTAGACGCACGCATCGAGGCCGCTTGGGAGGCGCATCCGCACCGGATCGTGGTCGAGTCGACGCACAACTTCCTCGACAAGGTGCTACGGGCCGTCGAGCTGCTCCGCGTCGAGCTGCCCGAGTGCTGCGGTGAGAGCCTCAAGCCGTTCACGTCGCTTACGGTGTAGGTGGCTGCTTCCGGCCGCCGAACGTGCTAGCCTCCCACGTTCAGGAGGCTCCATGCGTCGATCGTCGTTCCTGCACTTGTCGTTGTGCGCCACCACCCTCGCCAGCCTGCTGTCGTGCGCCGATCCGACGACCGAGAGCGCCGCGGGCGTCGATAGCGGCCTTGGCTCCGGGGGCGACCTGGGCCAGCGCGACGACACGCCCCAACTCGAACTGCCCGCGACTGACGTGGCGGCGATCGATCCAGGCAGCCTCGATCCCGGCACCGGCGCCGATCCGGGCGTGACAACGGACACGCCCGACAGCGGACCGGTCGTGCCCGCCGATCAGAAGGCCATCCTCGCCATCAAGGAGACCGAGGCCTGGGAGCTGCCGGGGCTCGAGGCCGAGGTCCACGTCGTGCGCACCGAGGGCAACGTGCCCCACCTCTACGCCAAGACGCGGAAGGACCTCGGTCGAGCCTTCGGCTTCGTGTTTGCGCGCGATCGCTACTTCGTGACCGACCTCGAGCGCCGCCTCGCGCTCGGGAACGTCTCGGAGCTCATCGGCGACGTATCGCTCGATCGCGACATCGAGGGCCGTCAGCGCGGCATGGCGTACGTGACCGAGCGGGTCTGCGCCGGGCTCTCGCCCGCCCTCGGCGAGTGGTTCGATGCGGTGGCCGATGGTTTCAACGCGTACATCGCCGCGGTCAAGGACGGCAAGGCGGAAGCGCCGAGCGAACTGGGCCTGGCGACCGTGCTGCTCGGCGCCAAGAGCCCGGTAGACCTGATGAAGCCGTTTACGCGCAAGGACTTCTGCGCCATCGTCACCGTCATCGCCTATGAGACCAACTTCGAGGGCGGCGACCCCGGGCGTCAGAACGATCTCAAGAAGCTCACGACGGCGTTCACCGATCCGAAGACGAGCCAGATCGACGAGGCCCGTCGCAAGGCGTGGATCGCCGACGTTTGGAATGACCTGCTGCCGCTCTACCCCGAGGCCAGCTCGACCGACGGGCTCGGCTTTCAGGTCGGGCAGAAGCCGGGAGCGATCCCCGCGGCCACGCCGGCGCTCCCTTCCGCGCACCGACCGATTCCGGCAGAGCTGCTGACCCGCGTCAGCGAGCGTAACGCGGCGTTTGCCAAGAGCCTGCTGCGCAACGACCTCGGGAACTTCGGCTCCAACGCCTGGGCCGTCGGCGGCTACGCGAGCAAGAGCGGCGAGACGCTCGTGTGTAGCGACGGGCACCTTCAGCTCTCGGTGCCGGCGCTCATGTACCAGCTCGCCTTCGACACGACCGTCTTCGGCGGGCCAAACGGCTTCACGCAGGCGGGGCTCACGCTCGCGAGCTTCCCGGGCCTCGCGGTGGGCACGAACGGCCACGTCGCGTGGGGCTCGGTCAACCCGTTCGACGACATCACCGACTGGTATCGCGAGGAGATTCAGCTCGACGCCAAGGGCGTCCCGGCGTTCACGAAGTTCAACGGCGAGTGGAAGCCCATCAAGGCGGTGGAGGAGACCTTCGTGGTCGCCGATGTCCCGGCCTTGGACAGCAAGGGGCGCACCGAGAAGTGGCTCCGCTTCGAGACTTTTGATGGTCGTTGGATTACCGACGTCGAGAGCAAGGCGGTTCCGGCCGAAGGTGCAGGTGCGACCGAGACGATTGTCAACTTCGGGGGAAAGCAGCGCATCCCGACCGACACCGACGGCGACAAGGTCATCGTTGGCGTGAGCTTCGACTACACGGCGTTCGATACGACCGCGTTGGCCGACGCGATGGACTCGTTCGGCAGCGCCAAGAACATGGACGACTTCCGTGACAAGTTCCGCGGGCTCGTCGGCAACATGCTGTTCACCGCGGCGGGTGACTCCAAGGGCGACATCTTCTACTCCAGCTATCAAGCGCGCCCCTGCCGCGGCTATCTCCCGCGCGACAAGGACGGCACGTTCCTCGACGGCGCCGATCCGACGCGGCTCCTGGACGGGACGAAGTACGGTGGATTCACCATGCCCAGCAAGAACGGGCTGGTCGATGAGGAGCCGGGCAAGACGGACCCGTACCAGTGCGTCATCCCGTTCGAGGAGACGCCACAGGCCAAGAACCCCAAGCAGGGCTACCTCGTGACCGCCAACAACGACCCGGGTGGGCTGGAGAAGGACGGCAACCCGTTCAATGACAAGTGGTATCTCGGTGGGCCCTACGACTCGGTGCGGTCGAGCACCATCGGGCGCGCGCTGGCGAAGGCCGTGAGCGAGAAGAGCGCGGACGTCGCCAAGATGGGCGAGATCCAGGGGAACCACGACTCGCGCCTTGGCGAGCTGTTCGTGCCGCATCTGCTGGACGCCATCGACGTGGCGGCCGGGCTGGCCAAGACGGCGGGCCTCCTCACCGAGGACGAGCAGCGGCTCGTTACGATGTATATTGACAACGCGACGCGCATCACGGCCGCACGGGAGCGTCTGGACGGCTGGGGCAAGCGCGGCTTCCAGGCGCTCTCCGGCGTGCAGACGTTCTACCACCAGCCCGCGGGCATGGAGAAGGACGATGCAGTCGCCACGATGCTCTTTGCCGCGTTCCTGCCCCGCTTCTTGAGCGCGACGTTCGGCGACGAGGCCGCGCCCTATCGGCACAGCGGCGACTACACGCGCGTGCGCATGGCTCGGAAGTTCCTGGACGGTCGCGGCGACAAGAACCCGAAGCAGCACGCGTCGTGGGATCCCGCGACGGGCGAGTCGGTCTTCTTCGACACCTGGGGCACCCCCGAGGTGGAGCGCAGCCGCGAGCACCTGCTGAAGGCGCTGGTCGGCGCGCTCGACTTCCTCACGGCGGCGCCGACCGGCAAGGGCACCGGCGGCTTCGGCACCGACGACATGAGCCAGTGGCTCTACGGGCTGCGGCACCAGGTCAAGTTCACCTCACTGTTGGCGGACTACCTCGACGATCCCAAGTTCGCGGGCCTCGTCGACGGCTTCTCCATCACGACCGGGGTCCTGCCCTTGGCCGACAAGCTCGATCCGAAGGACCCGCGGGCAGACCTGATGTGGTTCCCGCGACCGGGCGACCAATACGGCGTCGATGCCGCCAACCCCGGGATGTCCGGGACGAACTTCACGCACGGCTCGGGCCCGGTGATGCGCATGGTCATCTCGCTCAAGGACGGCAAGGTCTCGGGCCAGAACATCATCCCGGGCGGTCAATCGGCGATCTCGGGCTCCAAGTTCTTTGCCGATCAGGCCAAGCTCTGGCTTGGTAACCAGGCTCACCCGCTCCGATTCCATCTCGCCGACGTGGTCGCCGGCGCGACCGGTCGCGAGGTCTTTCGGCCGAAGAAGTAGCGCCGGCCTACCAGGCCGTCTGCTGGCGCGCCTGCGCCTTGCGCTGGGGGACGATCTTCTTGGGCAGCGGCCGGACTCGACCTTCACCGCGGCTGCCGGGGATGTGCTCGCTCGACACCATGACGACCTGCACGGCCACGCTGCCGTCGGGAAGGGCGAAGCCGTCGTCGGCAAAGTGCGAGGCTCCGGGCGCGTCGGCATGGGCGCACACGAGCCGTCCGCAGGCCTTGTCCGCCAGCGCGATGCGCGAGACCTGGCGGCCCTTGGCGTCGAGGCGAACGAGCGCATCGTTCAGCGTCACGACGAGGTCATTCTTCCCTGGGACGAAGCTCGCCGTCCGAATCGCGCTGCCGACGGGTACGGTGAACGCATACATCGGCTGGCCCTGCGCGTCCCAGACCTGGAGCTTGCGCCCGGTAGCGGCCACGACACGATGGTCGATGGGGCTCGCCCACAGCGTATGCACGCGGTCCCAACGGTGCTGGAGGTCCACGTACACGACCTTCTCATACTGCGGGTCCGCGGGATGCGCCGGATCCTCCAGGACGATGCGGCCGTTCGCAAGCGCGTACCCCAGGAACTGCGCGCCCTGCGTCCAGTTGAACACGTCGCACACGGTCCCGCCGTCGTTGCACGAGCGGCGCCCCGTGCGATGCGGAGCGCCGGCGCCGGAGGTGTCGAGCGTCCAAAGCTCATCGGGGACCCGCGCTTCGTTCGGGCGGGCGTCGTAGCGGACGTGCGCCACGATGCGGTGGTCGGTACGGACATTGGCGCGCAAGACGCGTGCACCGGCCGGCTTGAGGTCGAAGACCTGCGGCTTGGCGGTGGGCCGGACAAAGTAGACCGTGCCGTGGGCCTGGGCGATGAAACCGTCCTCGACCATGCGGGTGTCGATCGCCGGGATGGGCTGCTGCGCCGCGTTCTTGACCTCGACGGCCGTGACGCTCGCGGGCAATCGCGCCGCGCTCATGGGGTTGAGGCGGGCAAGCCACAGACCGCGGTTGGTCGCGATCGCAAAGCCGCTGCCGTCGCCGAGCCAGCGGAACGCCGTAAGCTGGCCGCTCGTGCCCTCGATGGTGACGTCCGCGATGAGGCGCTGCGAATGCCGGGCGTCCAGCAGGCGGACCCGGCTCGAGCGCAGATCGTAGGTGGCCAGCCACCGGCCGTCGGGCGAGAGCCGCGAGAGATGCGGAATCTCGACGGGTCCATTGAATGGGTTGTGCACGGTCTCGGTGACGTCGAGGCCGCCGAGCGTAGCGACCGATCCATCGGGGCGGACGAGGCGCGTCGAGACGTGGTGGTCCGACCGGACCATCGGCGGGCGACCTCAGGCAAAGGCGTCGCGTGGAGACGTGAACGGTGCGATGAGGGCCAAGGCGAGCAGCGAGTGGTGCGTCTTCATTCTGGCGTTGAACGCACGAGCCGCGAAGAAGTTGTGCCTCGCGTGAAATTCTAAAACAGCCGGCGCGTATCGAGCAGCAACGTCACCGGGCCGTC
>SXOX01000141.1 GCA_005776585.1 Pseudomonadota bacterium
CCGCACCGACCGACAAGCCGGCCGAGCCCGCGACGGGCGCCGCCGCTCCGGCAACGGGTGCCGCCGCGCCCGCGACCGGTGCCGCCGCTCCAGCGACGGGCGCTGCCGCTCCGGCTGCTGCCACGCCCGAGGACAACGCTGCCAAGATCCGCGAGGAGATGGAGCAGCGTCGCAAGCGCATCCAGGAGATCTACACGCTGGGCCGCTCCAAGGAGCCCAAGGACATGGACGCGCTCAAGGCGATCATCGTCGGCGAAGGGCCGGTCTATGAGCGCGCCTCGGCGATTCGTGCGCTGCCGCGTGAGAAGAACGACGCCATTCTCGGCGACATGAAGAAGCTGCTGGAGGACAAGAACACGGCGGTCAAGATCGAGGCGGCCATCAAGATCTACCAGTGGGGAGAGGACGCCACGGCGCTCCCGGTGCTCAAGGATCTGCGGCAGCAGGGCGTCGCGCTCCGACGGGCCTTCCAGACCGGCTTCGAGAACAACAAGCCGACCTACGACAAGAACGCGATGGCGTTCTTCAAGGACGGCGTCAAGAACGAGAACGTCTACGTGCAGCTCGACTCCGCGGTCGGCCTCATCGAGATTGGCAAGGAGAAGGACGGCGTCCCCGTCCTGAAGAACGTGCTCGAGAAGGACGACAAGTACCACATCCGCATGGCGGCGGTGAACTACCTCACCCCGCTCAAGCACATCGACGCGGTCAAGGAGCTGTTGGAGCTCGCCGGCAAGGACAAGGACGAGCGCGTCGCCAAGCGGGCCAAGGAGGTCCTTGGGATCTCGGAGGGCCCTGCCGCCCCGGCCACGGACACCAAGCCCGCGGACAAGCCCGCCGATGGAGCGGCAAAGCCGGCCGACAAGCCCGCCGACAAGCCGGCCGACAAGCCGGCCGAGAAGCCCGCCGAGAAGGCCACCGACAAGCCCGCCGAGGGCGGCAAGTCCAAGTAGCTCACCGGGCCCCGCTCAGGGGCCGGTCTTTCCCTCCGTCAGATCCATGTTGGGCTCGCGGCAGTTGCCGGGCCCGCCAATCACGCAGCTCCCCCACGCACACCAGGCCGCGACGAATGCGTCGGCGTCGCTGCGACAGGCCTCCAGCCGGGGCCGCGCGGCGGCCTCCTTTCGCAGGCCGAGCGCCTTGGCGGCGTTCCAGCGCAGCTCGCGTTCGGGTCGCCCGAGCATCCCCGTGAGCACCTCGACGGCGAGCGCGTGCGCCGGTGGTGTCTCCTCGGCGATGCGCCAGGCTGCCTCGGCGCGCACCTCCCACGGGCACGCCTCGAGTGACACGACGCGCCGGTGCGCCTCGACGAGGTCCGGCCCGCGCATCCAGGCGAGCGCGCGACCCGCGTCGCACGGCGAATGGCCGGCGTCGATGAGCGCCAGGAGCGCGGCACCGTCCCGCGACCGAACGGCCTGCGCGATGCGCGTGGCGTCGTCTTGGGTGCGACAGCCGAGCAGCGCGGGGGCGACCAGCAACAGCGCGTGGGACCGCATCTACTGGCTCTTGGCCCACGGATGCGTGTCACCCGGCGCGTCACAGGGGCCGTCACACGTGCGGACGATGGACCCGGTAGGCCGCAGGAAGGCGTCGACCTGCACCATGCTGGTCCAAGCGCGGCGCACGCCCTCGTGCACGTCGTTCCCAGAATCGGCCGGCTTCGGGAGCCAGCCCGGCAACGGCGCCTTGACGCCAAAGTCGTAGACGACCAGAGCGGAGGCGGGCGTCGTGCCATCGGCGGCGTGCTCGAGCCAATCGATGGCGAGCGGCGCCGGGTCGAGGATGGGGAGCCCGAGCGCGCGCGCATGGACCAGCGTGCCGACGTTCGGCACTTCGGCGTCGCCGAGCCCTACGTGCATCAGAACGGCGCGTGACGTCGAACTCCCGGGGAGGAGGTCGCTCAGCACGTGGGGCGCGTAGGTGATGGGATCGATGCGGTCGAGGCCCGGCTGCGTGAGCGCCACGAGCTTCTGCGCCTCGAGCGCGTCCGGGTTCTGCACCGAAAACAGGCCCAAGAAGGCCACGAAGGGCCGCGCGCGAAACATCATCAGCCCCAGCCCGGCGCCACCGACAGACAGCACACCGCGCTGAACGTGCGGCGTGAGCGCCAGGTACGTGCCACCGAGGATGTGGCCCTGGCTGATGCCGTACCAGAAGAGCTGCGCAGGATCCATGACGGGCTTGCCGTCGACGAACAGCTCAGTGGCCTTGCCGAGGGGGCCCTTGACCGCGTAGGTGACCGCGAGCTGGTTGACCATGCCCTGATGGACGCGATCGGTGAAGCGGAGCGTCATGGGCGGATCGCTCGCGATGTCCCCCGCCGCGATGGCGCGGTCCGGGTCCGACATGCCCCACCAATCGACACAGACGACCACGAAGCCCTTCTCGTGCGCGAGGCGCTTGACGAACTCGCCGTCGGCCTCGTCGCAGTCGCCGAAGAAGCCGTGGCCGAACTGCAGGACGCGCATGGGGTGAACCTCGTTGGACGCGGTGACGACGCTGCGCGGGATGAGCACGCGAAACGGCACGGTCGCGACGCCGTTCTGGGTCGGCTTGCCGGACGCGGCGCGCGCGATCCGAGAACCGGCGGCATCGGAGCTTACGAAGCGTGGGACAGCCAGCGTCCCGGTGACACGCTTGACCAGCCAGGCGTCGTCAGTGGGCGTAGGCGTCGTGACCTCGGTCACCGTCACCGCGGGCGGTGCGGCCTCCATGGCCGCGAGCGCTTGGCTGCGAATCGCGAGCAGGTCGCCCGCGACGTTCAGTTCGGTCTCGGTCGTGAAGTCCCAGGCGAGCACGAGGTCGGCGCGCGGCACGCCCGCGGTCGCGAGCACGCCGAACACCTCGGTCTCGTAGCGGGCGGCCAGCGGTCCGAGCGTGGGATCGCCAGCCGTCTGCTGATCACGGAGTCGCCGAAAGCCCTCGGGTACCGGGACGGCGGTGCCCGCTTCCTGTTTCAAGGCGCGAATCGCCACCACGTAGCGCGTCCCGTTCTTGAGGCGCTCCAACGGACGCAGATTGAGGCCGCGCCGCGTCGGCTCGTCGGAGCGAATGTCGAGCTCCGCGATGTGCAGGATCCGGCGCCCCGTCGATGCCTCGATGATGACCGTGGGGCTGGTCGCACCAAGCGAGGCGTTGGGACTGGCGAGGGTGGGCAGGCCCGCCGCGGCGATGGGACCCGTGAGCAGCGCGAGGATCTGCGGGAGGTGGGAGAAGCCGTCCTGAGGCGCCAGGGCGTCCATCGTATAGGCCTTCTCCTGCGCGTTGACGGGCAATCCGGCGACCGGCAGCACCACGCGCCGTTGGCTCGGGAGGCTCGCGTCGTTGACGAGGAAGACATCGGACGGGTACGGCAAAAGGCAGTCGAGGTCGGCCGCGATGGGGTTGCAGCCCGCGGGAATCGTCAACGGCGGCAGCGCTGGCACATCGGGCACCGCCGTGACGTCGGCGCTGTCGGGGCCGGAGGTCTCGAAGTCGGCCCCAGCATCGGCGAGCACGGCCTCCGCGAGGTGCGCGTCGCTGGCAGGCGTCTCGGTCGGAGAGGTGGCGCACGCCGCGACGCCGTAGACGAGGGCCATCGAAAGTAGGGGCTGCCAAGCGCGCATGCGAACCTCCAAGAGCACGACGGCACCACAGGGTCGGGTGGCGGTCAAGCGGGAGGCCCCGTTGGCTTGAGCCCCATCGGTCAATCGGCTACGGTCGCGCGGGAACGGCCCGAGTCGGGTGCGAACACCAGCGAGGAGCACGCCATGCCGCTCGTCAAGTGCTTTCGGTGCGGACAGTCCGTCAGCGACCAGGCGGAGGCCTGCCCCAACCCGAAGTGTGGGCTGACCAACCCCGCCGACCACGCCGGTCACACGGCGCGCGAGGCAGCGCAGAAGGCCGAGGACGCCGCGGCCAAGGCGGCGCGCGCGCGGGCGGAGGCCGAGGAGCGAGCGATCCAGGCGGACGTCGAGCGCCACTTCGACCTGCGCGACAAGGCCAAGGTGCTCGAGCGGGCCTACACCTGCGCGGACTGCGGTGAGACGTCTCCGCTCGGGACCGTCCTCGCGCTGGCCTGCCCGAAGTGCGGCAACCCGGCGGTCGTGACGTGCGAGATGCCCGGTGCGGGCTGCGACGCGCGCGCTCGGAAGGTCACGCGAGTGTCCGGTCGGTGGCTGGCGATCTGCCACTTGCATCATCCGTGTGAGCGCTGCGGCGAGCTCATCGACGAGACGCGCCACAAGCTGCGCGCCGAGACGGTCCGGCGACGCGTCCCCGGTCCCCCGTCGGGCAACGACTCGGGTCTCCATGGCGCCAACGTCATCTCGGAGCGGCGCTTCTTCCACGTGGACGTGCGCGTGTGCGATGCGCTCACGGCCTTTCGCACCAAGGTCGAGTCCCGCGCGGTCGCCTCGGCATGAGGCGCGCACTGCTGCTCGCGCTCCTGCTGGCCTCCACCAGCGCGGCGGGGCACGGCATCATGGGCCACATGCACGTGACCGGCTGGGCCATCGAGAACCTGCCGGAGTCGGAGCTGCGCGCCTTCTTTCAGGACCCGGAGGTCAAGAACGCCGCCCTGTTTGGCGCCGCGTACACCGACAGCGGCTACGGACAGCCGAAAGATGAGCTCAAGGCCGCTGCACGCGCCTACAGCGAGCACACGCACTGGGAGCCGTTCATCGCCGACTTCGTGGCGTGGCTCGGCAAGAACGACCCGCCCCCGTGGACGACGCTCGAGCAGAAGAAGCGCGTGGCTTTCCTCATGGGCTGCGCGGCGCACGGCCTTCAGGACGAGATCTTCGACTCACTTTTTCTGCCGCAGGTGGAGCTGAGGGACAAGGGCGGCCAGGACAACGCCGATCCCGGCACCGACGGTTTTTTGGCGCTCGACGGCAAGCTCCGCTTCTTTCCGACGCCGTACTACCCCATCGAGACGGTCTTGGCGCTCTACAAGAAGCTCCCAGAGGGCGTGACCCAGAACGTGATCGACAAGTCAGTGAAGGTGGTCGTTGACTTCTATGTCAACGCGGAGTTTGGCGTCGCGGTGGCCAAGACCCTCGGCACACGGCACGAGCCCGCACTGCCCTGGACGCGCAAGCACTACCTGGACTCCGGTGTCCCCGGGAGCCTGACCTCGGAGATTGTCCCCACGATGAACTACCTGCTCGCGATCTGGGAGCGACTGCATGGGCGCCTCGGACCAGAGCGCACGGTCTCGTTCACGTTCCCGGATCCGCCGCGGAGGATCGCGGGGACGGATGCGGCCACGCCCGACTCCTGGGTCACGATCCTGTATGGGGTGGGCGTCGCGCGCGACTCGCTGTCGGCGACGTGGAGCGACTCGGCCGGAGGGGCCGTCTCGTTCGAGCGACGCAACACCCGCTGGGACGCCGAGTGGACGCGCCTGCATCGACTGCAGCCCAGCAAGGCGCTGGTGCCCGGGGAGAACTACACGGTCAGCGCCGCGGCGGGGCTCGTGCGCATCGACGGGCAGAAGACGGCGCAGCCCGTCACGCTCACGTTTCAGGCGCCGTGCGCGACGACCGACGATCCGAAGTGCCCCCCGCTGGGCCCGCTGCCGGAGGCCAAGCGCGAAGGTGCGACGCCCTATCCGATGCGACCGGAGGCGCCACCTGTCGTCGAGGTGACACCCGTGGCCGAGCCATCGAGCGTCGCGGAGCCCGCCGTCGTCCTCGACGCAGGCGTGTCGGCGGCACCATCGCCAAGCGCGGGCGGCTGCCAGCCCACGGGGGACCGTAGCCACGGCCTCGGGCTGCTGCTCTGCCTGCTGCTGGCTCTACTTGGGCTTCGGCCAACGCATGCGGCGCAGGCGCTCACTCAGCGCTTGGGCGGCCAGCGCGACCTCAGCCTCTGAAGACGACGAGCACCGTGCCAGGAGCGCCTCGGCACGCGGTCGATCGCGGCGCTTCAGAGCATCCCGCACCAGGTTGAGCACGACGCCGTCGGGCGCGTCCTCTGGGGGGCCCGCCCACACGTCGCAGAGGTGCATCGCGAGGCTGACGAGCGACAGCACGTCCACACGGTTGTGGACGAGCACGCCATGCAGCGGGGGCGCCTCGCCCGTGTGCAAGTAGTGAAAGTAGAGCGTCGGCACGAGCGCGCCTGGAACGTCGTCGTGGCGCTCGAAGGGGTCGAGCCCCAGCACCGCGCGCTCGAGGGTTTGGAGCTTGCCGTCGGGCAGCAGCCCCTTGTACGCCCGGCGGGAGACATGAAACAGGTCGAAGTGCGGTACGAGCTTGAGCTGCGCTTCGACCTGGCCGAGCAGGCGCGTGATGACGAGGCGGCTCTGGAGCACGCTCGTATCGAAGCTCTTGCCGTTGAAGGAAACGAGATAGCGGCACCGCTCGAGTCGGTCCAGGAACGCGCGCAAGAGCGCCATCTCCTCGGTCGGGTCGGTCAGGAAGAGCTGATCGAGCACCACGTGATCGCCTTCGATCCAAGCGAGGCCCACGAGGAAGGCCAACGTGCCGGCGCCGTGGCCGAGCCCCGTGGTCTCGATGTCGAGGTAGAGCGCCTCGTCGAAGCGAAAGCCCGCGAGCCGCGGGTCACCCAGCAGAGAGGCGAGATCGACCTCGGGGAGGTCTCGTGACAGTGCAATAATCTCACGCGTGTACCGCGCGCTGCCGAAATCGGTGACCTCGAAACGCCAGGGGCGCAGTCGATCGAGATGCGATGGGAGCAGCTCCAACGTCCGGTCGGTGGGAGCTTCGGGCGCCGCGCCGGGGCCGTGCATGCGCGCCAGACGGGCAGCAAGTCGGCTCATGAGGCGCGAACGCAGGGAGACATGGACTGAGCGTACGTGCAGTGCTCCGAGGGCGCAACCGCCGTCGGCTCGCGCGTCGCGCATTGCCGAACGGCCAGCGATTGGGCACCATCCGCGGGACGGAGGTGATCGATGGGCCAGCCACAAGCCAAGACACGCGTAACGTTCGACGAGTACCTGCGGCTCGAGCAGGCGAGCTCCGAGCGGCACCAGCTCATCGACGGTGAGCTCTATGCCATGGCCGGCTCGACGCGAACGCACAACGCGCTGGCCGGGGCGCTATTTGCCGCGCTGCGCTCCCACCTCAAGGGCAAGCGATGCACTTCGTACATCTCTGACGTCAAGGTGCACGTCATCGCGACCGGCGACTGCTTCTACCCCGACGTGGTCGTCACGTGCGACGAGCGCGACCTCGGCCCGGGGGGCGACGCGCTGGTCGTGCGTTACCCGTCGCTGCTCATCGAGGTGCTGTCACCCTCGACGGAGGCGTACGATCGCGGCGAGAAATTCCGCGTGTATCGCCTGCTCGAGACTCTGCAAGAGTACGTCCTCGTGGACTGGGGTGCACAGCGCGTGGAGGTCTTCCGCCGCGATCCGGACGGAGGCTGGCGCTTCTATCCGTCGGAGCCGGGGGAGATGGCCACGTTCGAGTCCGTGGGGCTCGCCGTGGACGTGCGCGAAGTCTACGAGGGCACTGAGGTGCCGCTCTTTCGCCCGCGCCTGGCGGAGACCGCGGGGAGCTGACTCGGAGGCCAGCGAGGCTCGGCCAAATCTGTGGAGATGTTCTGTAGCCTCTGTTTTTTGGCCTGAATCCCGCCAGCGTTTTGCTTGTACCGGTCCCAACTTTTGGCCGCGGCGGCGCCAGCGCCGTTCCCGGCGGCGGGCACCTGAGTCGGCGGGGCGGCCGGTCTGCGTGGCGGCGTCGGATGCGTGGGGATTCAGAGGTCGTCCCGCTCGGGGATGACGTGCCGTCTTCGGTCGTGTAGCGCGGACGGTCTCGGCGAGACGCTGTAGTCGTTCACCCTGAGTCAAAGGGCCGCCTTCTCCTGGAAGTCGCCGTCAACGGATCAAAGCGCTCGCTCGACGCTCCAGCCACGAGCGCCGCAACATCACGGTGTCCGCATGCCGGGCCCAGCCAATGAGTGAGGAGGCCCTCTGCGCAGCCTCGGACTCGGCCAAGGAGCCGGACCAGAGGCCGCGATCGAGTGACAGCAGCCGTCGGCGAAATCGGCGGAGGCGGCTCGGGTCGAGGCGCGTGACAGTGGGGAACACGACGAAGCCGAGATACGGCACGCCTTCGGTGACGGGAAGGACGCGAGTAACCTCGGGTTTTAGCTTGAGTCCGAGCCGCGTACGCAGGAAGCGATCGACCTGGCCGAAGACGTGCCACAACGACGCCTTGTCGGCTCCAAACACGAGAACGTCGTCCATGTATCGGCGGTAGCCCGGTGCGCGCAGTCCGCGCGTGACCAGTCGGTCCAGCGATCCGAGCATGAAGTTGGCGAAGTGTTGGCTCGTGAGGTTGCCGATGGGCAGACCACGGCCGGGCGAGCTCCCCGGAGCGCCGGCGTCGATGAACACGTCGAGCAAACGGCGCAACGGTGTGTCCGCGACCCGGCGCCACAGCAGTCGTTTGAGCACGGCGTGGCTCAGCGTCTCGAAGTAGTGCCGCACATCCAATTTCAGCACGTAGCGATGTCGACGAGTCATGGCGCGCACATGGCGTAGAGCGGCGAGGACGCCATGACCCGGCCGGCAGGCGAAGCTCCAGGGCACAGCGCCGTGCTCGAGCACCGGGACGAGCTCGGCGCAGAGCGCATGGTGGACCACGCGGTCACGAAACGCCGCCGCGGAGATAGTGCGAGGCTTCGGATCGACGATCTCGAACGTGCGGTAAGGCTGCGGCGCGTAGGTCTCGGACCGCAGCTCACGCTCGAGCTGAAGCAGCGACGGCTCCAAATCCGCCAGAAACGATGCGACCTCGCGCCGGTGCCGGTGCCCTCGGGCCGCGCGGTTCGCGGCGTTGATGAGCGCGAGGAAGTTGGCGACGCGGTCGAAGCAAGTCACGAGCCCTGCTGCTTGCGCCAGCCGCCGAGCATCCGACCGGCCTCGTCGGCGACGCGGCTCAGGTGCTCGTAGCCGGTGGGGTCGAGGTAGCGCATCGAGAAGCTGACCCGCAGGAGAGCCCGCAGCTTCGCCAGCCCCACGTCCGCGACGCGCAGCGCGGCGGCCTTTGTCGCACCTGACGAGAAGCGGGCCTCGACGAGCGCGGCCAGCACGTCGAGGGCAAGCCCGTCGAGGCGCTGCGCAAAGGTGAAGCGCGCGGACTTCGGAAAGCGCGCGGTGCGGACCAGCAGGTCGGGCAGCGCACGTTCCCAGAACACGACGAGTGGGGCGGAGTCATCCATCGGCGGCGGGTGCATCCGGAAGGGCGAGCACGGCCAGCAGCTCGGCACCGAACTCCTCGATCCGCGACGCACCGAGGCCTTCGACGTCGCTCAGGTCAGCGACTGAGGCAGGCCGCCTCGCGGCAATGACCGCAGCCTGCGCGTTCGTAAGCAGCAAGTACGGCGGTTTGCTGAGGCGTCGCGCCATCTGATTGCGCCACTGACGAATGCGCTCATACCGCGCGCGGTCCTCCGGCGACAGGTCGCGGGTCGGGTCGACCTCGGGCTGGCGCGGCGGGGGAGCGCGGACTCGCGCGGGCACGGCGTCCCCCCTCCACGTGACGATCAGGACGAGCGTGGGAAGCCCGTCGACCACGGCGAAGTGCTCATAGAGCGCCACGGCGCGACGCTCCTCGAAGAAGGCCTGAACCTCACTGTCATCGAAGCGGCGCGACTCCGGATCCCACGGCGGCGTGAACACGCGGACCTTCATCGGCGTGACCCCCCAGACCGTGCGAGTGAGGGGGCTCGCCGCCCCCTCACACTCCCCCGCGCTGTCTGCTCGCGCGCGCCCGCCGTCGTCCCTCCGCCGCCGGGGGCCGGCTGTGGCCTGCCCACTCGGCGTCGAGGTCCGACTGCGGGCAAGGCCGGCCAAGGGTTCAAGGGCTCAAGGGTCAAGGGAGCGACCCGGAGAGGCGGAAGCCGAGGTAGTCGTTGCGGCTGTCGGGCGCCCAGTCGTTGCGATTGCCCGCCTGGGCGTCGCCGGCGTCGTTGCGCCACGCCCCCCCGCGGTACACTCGGTTCTCGCCTCCGGTCGGGCCGACCGGATCGTTCGCGGTGCCCGTTGGGTAACAGCTGTACCAGTCCCAACACCACTCCCAGACGTTGCCAAGCGTGTCATACAGGCCCCATGCGTTAGGCTGAAGGCCTCCCACATCATGCGTCGTACTCCAGCAGTTCTGGTCGTACCACGCAATGTCCTTCAGCTCGCCGTAACGGTCGCCGGTCGTGCCGGCGCGACAGGCGTACTCCCACTCGGCCTCGGTCGGCACGCGGTAACCCGGGCTGGTGAAGTCGCACTGGATGGAGGCACCGGTGCCCCGATACGCCTTGGGCAATCCAAATACCTCGGACAGCGCATTGCAAAAAACGACTGCGCCCTCCCCGCTCACGGTTTCGACCGGACGGCGGGGGCCCTTGAACCTCGATGGATTCGTGCCTATGACCAGCTCGTAGAGGTCCTGAGTCACCGCATACCGACCAATCTCGAAGGCGCGCGTCAGCGTCACTTCACGACCGCTGCCCTGAGACCGTCCCGGCTTCACGGTGATCATCTCGTGGGTCAGGGTGACTTCTTGCCGGCCCCCTCCCTTCGACACAAGAAACCATCGAGGGACAACGGTCTCGTGATCAACGAGCTTCGTCACTGTGCGCGACTTGCGGACCGTCCGTGTCTTCGTCACCGTCCGTGTCTTCGTCACCGTACGAATCCGCTCGAGGTCCTCGCTCACAGCATTACGAAACCAGTTGCCGGGCTTGAGGATGACCGTCTCAGTGAAGCGCTCCTGGACCTCGTAGGGCTCTTCGGCCTGGTAGGTCTCTTTCACGTCAATGGGCTCCTCGGCCGTCACCTCCTCCTTCGAGACCGTCCGCACGCTCACGCGCTCCAGCCGCAGGGATGCGGCGACCTGCGTGGCGAAGGCGTCCAACTCAGCACGGTCGGCGGCTGCACCCCGCGCGGCATACGCCAGCGCCTCGTTCGCGCCCAGGCGCGTCGATCGGCGCTCATCCGAGAGCCGCAGCCACGCCGCATGCGCCGCAATCTCCGGCCAGTCCTGCGCGTCCTTGCCAAACCGCGCGGTCGCCGCCGTCGCGGCCTCCGCAATTGCCATCCGCGCCGCGGCGACGTCCTTGACGTACTTGACGAACCCCTCCAACTCGGCGCGGTCCTGAGCCAAGCCACGCGCGGCCACCTCGAGCGCATCGGCGTCGCCCAGCGTCGTGCTGCGGCGCACGTCCGACAGCCGCACCCAGACCGGGTGCGACGCGATCTCGGGCCACGCCTCAGCGTCCTTGCCGAAGCGTTCGCCACTGGCCCTCGCTGCGTCGGCAATGGCTTTCCGTGCGGCGGCATCCGCGGTCTCGAACCGAGCCACAGCCGTAGCCAGGTTCTTGACGTCGGCGTCGAATCGGCCGTGCGCACGATGCGACAGCAGCTCGACCAGTCCCCAGCGGCAGGCCGAATCGGCCAGATCGCGCAACCGAACTACCGCCTCCTGTTCCTCGAGCGCAGCCCATCGCATGAGCGAGGCGCCGTGCGTCGCGAGCGCACTCCGAGCGTCCACCATGAGCTGTGACCGCGCCACCTCACGCATGGCACCAAAGAACGTGGCGAGTTCCCCGGCGTGACGTTTGTGGTCGGGATCCTCGCCCGCGCGCACCGCGAAGCTGGGGTCGCGGCCGATCGCCAACCGCAGCGCGGGAAGCGCGTCGGTCGCCTGACCGAGCGCCATCCGCGTCTTGGATGCCTGGAAGTGCGCTTCACCCAACTGCGGGTCGAGCACGGAGGCCGCCTCGGCGTGGCGCAGGCTGTCGGCCAGCTTGCCGGGCTCAGCTGCGAACTGCACGTAGGCTGCCGCGCTAGCGAGCAGCATCGCGCGGGCGGCCTCCTTCGGCTCGTCGGCCTTCGCATAGCGCGCCGCGAGCAAGAACGCCTGCTCAGCCGCTGCGGGGTTCAGCCCACTCCAGTCGTGGCTCTTGGGCGAGCCAAGAGCTGGCCACGCACCCAGTGAAAGTGCCAATCCAGCTTGTAGCCCTTGGAATATTGGTCGCCGGTGATGGCCGCGTCGAGATACTCGCCGGCCTCGTCCCACAACTCGCGCTGGACCGAGTAGAGCGCGTGTCGAAAGTTCTCCAGGGCCTTCGTGTGCTCCGGCGTCTCGGCGATCTCGATGAGCCGCTTCAGCGCGGCCTGGAGCGTGGCTTGCTGGCGCACGATCGCGCCGAAGCCCTCAGCCAGCGCGCCGGCCAGATGGCCGAGCCCCGACTCGAGCGCCTCCTGAACGGCGCCAAGCCCCGCCTGGACGCCGGCCAAGTCCGAGCTGAGCGAACCGGCGAGTGACTCCATCGAGCCGAGCAGGTCGCGCGTCTGCCCGTCGAGGCCGCTCAGGATCTCCTGGGCGTTGCGCTCTGCGGCATCGCGCTGCCCCAAGAGCTGTTCGTTGAGGACATTCCGGCGGCTGAGATAGTGATGGTACGTCTAAATCCTGGAATCCCAGCTGTAGGCCATGACTCACCCCCAGTGCTCGACAAGAAAACCTCGCCGGAGCGTAGCCGAAGCACGCATTGCCGGCGAGGTGGGCACTCTTCGCCCCCAAGGCATCGCCTCGAGGCCAGGCTGAGAGACGGTGGTCTGGAGCGTGGCACGGGCGACGCGACCGTGATCGCGCCGCATCTGGCCCACGCCCGATGATGGGCGTGACTCCGGAGCTGGAGAGGCGGAAGCCGAGGTTGTCGTTGCGGTTGTCGGGCGTCCAGTTGTTGCGATTGCCCGCCTGGGCGTTGCCGGCGTCGTTGTTCCACGCCCCCCCGCGGTTCACTCGGTTCTTGCCTCCATTGGTCTCTGCGCCAGCCGAGACGGTAGCGCAACCCTCCGAGTGAGGCAACGACGGCCGAGCAGCGCGGCCAAGCGTCGGCGGAGGACCCTCGGCCGCTCCGTGCGTGTCACTGCTCGACCCGCCGCAACCGCGAGGGGACTACTCGTTGATGGGTACGGGCCCGAGCTTCATGCCGATGAGGTCGGGATCCACGCCGGGATCGCCCGGTGGACGGCTCGCCCGCTCCTCCTTGCGCTGTACGCGCTTGGCCTCTTTTTCCTTCTGGCGCTCTTGGCGCTCGCGCTCTCTCTGACGCTTCAGCACGCTCGGGTTACTGGCCATGGACTGAGCTCCTCGAGCGACGCCGGGTGAAATCGGGTGGCACCGCGCGGGCGCACCATACTCTGCCTTGGAGCTTTTGGCCGCCAGAATCGTCCGACCTCAGTGAATCGTGGGTCCACCGTGGCGGTCGCGATCGAGCAGCGCGTCGGCGAGGCGCATCGGCAGGCCCTTGGTGCCGGGCTCGGGCGTGACCGCCGGCCCGATGCAGCTCGGGCAACCATCCTGGCACCCGCAGCGGCTCACCAGCTGTCGGGCGCCCGCGATGAGCTCCTCCATCACGGCAAACAAGCGTGGCGCGAAGCCGACGCCGCCGGGGATATTGTCGTACAGATAGACGCGTGGCCCCGAGTCCTCGGGCTCGTCGACCGCGAGGCCCAGGTCGCCGCCATTGCACATCATGCGGAGCGTGGCGACTGTGTGCAGCGCCTGTCCGAGCCCGCGCAGCGCATCCACCACCTTCTCGCGGCCGCAGTCGAAGGCGGCGATGACGTCCTCGGGCACCGTGAGCCACGCCGCGGTGGTGTGCATCTCGACCTCGGGGATGCTGACGTCGCCGTAGCCCACGTTCTCGTGCGTCTCGAAGCGCACCTTCTTGAAGCCGACGACCTTCTCGGTCACGAGCACCTCGCCGTGATGGCGCAGCGCCGCCTCGGGAGCGCTCTCCTCGAGCAGGACCTGCACCTTCTGGTTCGTATGCGCGTAGGTGAAGTAGTCCGGCTGGACCTTGCGGACGTAGGCCTTCTTGTCGTCGTAGTCGAGCCGCTCGACCTGGTACTGCTCGCCGTCCAGGTTGTAGATGGCGTGCTCGTAGAGCGTGGTGTGCGCGCTCTTCCAGTCCACCTCGGCGATGAGCCGATTTCCGGGCCGCCCCAGATGATCCAGCTCGATGACGGTGAAGTTCTCGTTGTCCACCCTCCGGAGGCTGACGTGGTTGGCCGGGTAGCTGCGATCCATCCAATGCCATCGCCCGCCCGCCTTGTGCACGACGCGGCTCCCCTCGAGGTGCCCCAGCGCGGACTGCGTGTCCGCCACGCCGAGGCTACCGAAGGCCTCGCTGTCGGCGAACGGTAGCTCGAACGCCGCGCACTTCAGGTGATCGGTGACGATGTACGGATTGTCCGGATCGATGCGCGCCTCCTCCGGGCTCTTGCCGAAGAAGTACTCCGGATTGCTCACGAGGTACTGGTCCAACGCCGTAGAGCGCCCCACGAGCACCGCGAGCGCCTCGCCCTGGCGGCGCCCGGCGCGGCCACTCTGCTGCCAGACGCTCGCGACCGTGCCCGGATACCCGGCGATGACGCAGGCCGTGAGCTCGCCGACGTCGATGCCGAGCTCCAGCGCGTTGGTCGCAATGACGCACCGCACGCGTCCGGCGCGCAGCCCCGACTCGATCTCGCGCCGCCGCGTGGGCAAGTACCCGCCGCGGTAGCCCTGGACCACATCGGGGTCGCGCCGCAGCCGCACGAGGTCCTCGCGGACGTACTTCACGAGCAGCTCGACGTTGAGCCGCGAGAGCACGAACGTGATGGTCGGCACCTCGCGCGCCACGAGATCGCTCACCAACCTGCGGGCGACGTGCAGGTAGCTCTTGCGAATACCGAGCTGCCGATTGACGACCGGTGGGTTGACCAGCACGACGTGCTTCGACGCCCGCGGTGCGCCACTGCGATCCACCACGGTGACTGCGCGCTCGAGCAAGCGTTCGACGTGCTCGCGCGGGTTGCCGACGGTGGCGGACGCACACACGAAGCGAGGGCGGCTCCCATGGAAGGCGCACACGCGCTCGAGCCGTCGCAGGACGTTGCCCAAGTGCGAACCAAAGACGCCGCCGTAGGCGTGCATCTCGTCGATGACGACGTACTTGAGATTGCGGAAGAGCTTCAGCCACTTGGTGTGGTGCGGGAGGATGCCCGCGTGGAGCATGTCGGGGTTCGTGAGCACGATCTGCCCCATCTCCCGGACGGCCGTGCGTGCATCGGCGGGCGTGTCGCCGTCGAAGGTGAACGTCTTGATGTCGGCGCCGCACCCCTCGATGAGGCTGTGGAGCCCGGTGTATTGGTCCTGCGTGAGCGCCTTGGTCGGAAAGAGGTAGAGCGCCCGCGCGTTGGGGTCATCCAGCAATGTGGTGAGCACTGGCAGGTGAAAACAGAGGCTCTTGCCCGAAGCCGTGGGCGTGACGAGCACGGTGTCCTCACCGCGCAGCGCCGAAGCGATAGCCTCGGCCTGATGTGCGTAGAGCCGATCGATGCCGCGCGCCTGCAGCGCGGTCACCAGCGCGGGATGCACCGACTCCGGATACGGCGCGAAGGTGCCCTCCGCCGGCTCGACCCGATGGATGGCCGTGATCGTTTCGGCGATGTCGGGTGTGTCGAGCCAGTCTCCGAGCAATACGGCGATGGGGTCCTGGTCAGCGCTCATGGTACTGAGCGTACGATCAGTGATCTTGCAGGTCAACCGGCGCGCATCGCCTCGGGCAGCAGCCACCGGAATGCGCCGCCGTCACGGCGCTTCTTGAACTCGCGCACGGCGACGCTGAGCGACGACGCTTCGACCTGCACCGTCGAGCCGCGGATGGCGCGCACCTTCCACGCGCGTCCGCCGAGCATGAGCACGTCGCCCGGCGCGACGCCCAGCTCGAGCTTGCCGATCTGCCGGCCGGAGCCGTCGACGAAGACCTGCTCGCGGACGTTGGGCACGTTCGAATGAATGCGCCCCTTCTCGCCGAGGTCCATGAGCTTCGTGCTGGCCCGCAGCCGCCCGAGCCCGGCGCGCTCGACGTAGCCCTCGCGCGTGAGGTGATCGAGGATCGCCGACAGCGTGTGCGGCTCGACCAGGGGACGCACGAGCGCCTCGACGTGCGCGCGATCGAGGCCCGTCGGGTGCCCGAACAAGAGCGAAAAGAGCTGCTGGACGACCACGCTGGGATCGGGCAGCACGTCATGCGCCTCCACCACGCCCTGCACGGCCAGCTCGGCGAGCACGCCGAACTCGGCCTCGTCCTCGGGCGCAAGGCACACGCCAATGGCGACACCTCGCGCCTCGCGCCGGCAACCGCGCCCTACGCGCTGCTGAAATGCGCTCGGGGTGTGCGGCGGCCCATAGAGCACCACCGCGTCGACATCGCCCACGTCGATGCCGACCTCGAGCGTCATGGTCGCGACGCAGAGTCCCCACGGCCAATCGCGCATGGCCTGCTCGGCGGACGTGCGCTCCTTGGTCGACAGCGAGCCGTGATGCGCGACGATGCGGTTCTTGGGCCACAGCTCACCGAGCTTTTGGACGACCTCCTCGACGTCCTTACGGCGGTTGCAGAACACGATCGCCTTGTGGCGCTTCTCGCGCTTGAGCATCGCGACGGCGTCGGCGAGATCGGGGGCCAGATGAAAGTCGAGCCCGCGCGGCTCGCCGATGGCCAGCACCTCCGCCTCGGGGCCCAGATAACGGCGGGCCATGAGCTCTGGCGCATGCACCGTGGCCGAGAGCGCCAGCCGTTGAAGCCCGGCCGGAAGTCGCTCAAGGAGCACGCGCAGCTGGTCACCGCGATAGGTGCCGTCGACGAGGTGGAGCTCGTCGAGGACGAGGGCCTGGAGCGTGCTGAACCGCCGTGGCTGACGGCACAGCAGCGAGTCGAGGCTCTCCGGGGTCGTGACGAGCACGGCCGCGGGCTCGGTCGGGCGCAGCGTGGGGATATCGCCGGTCTTGAGCGCCAGCGGCAGGCTCATCGCTGCGAGCGGGCCCTCCAGGCGGCGGCCGAGGTCGTTGACCAACGCGCGCGTCGGAACCACGTACAAGATGCGCAGCTCACTCGTGCCGCCGGGCAGGTGACGCTCCACGAGCGGGGCGACGGCTGCCTCGGTCTTGCCGGACGCCGTGGGCGAGGTGAGCAGCAACGACCGCCCCGCGAGCACGATGGGGACGGCAGCGACCTGGACGTCGTTGAGCCGGCCAAAGCGCGCGAAGAAGGGCCCGAAGCTACGCCGTAGGAGCGCGTGCGTCACGGGGGGAGCATGCCACGCGGCTTGACGCGCTGCGACACGGAGGCGACAAGGGCGGAGCCACTCATGCGACCCCTCGCGCCGCTCCTGGTCGTCCTCGTCGCCTTGTCCGGCTGCAAGCGCAGCGCGGGCCCCCAAGAGCTCATCGTCTTCGCCGCGGCCTCGCTGCAGACGGCTTTTGCCGAACTGGGACTGGCGTTCGAGCGAGCCCATCCCGATGTGACTGTGCGGTTCGCGTTCGCAGGGAGCCAGGCGCTGCGCACGCAGATCGAGCACGCCGCCGACGGCGCCGTGGACGTGTTCGCCTCCGCAGACTGGCGCACGATCGACGCGCTCGAGGCGAGCGGCCGCGTCGAGGCGCCCATGACGTTTGCGCGCAACGAGCCGGTGGTCGTCGTCAGGCGCAATGCGCAACCTGCGCTCCCGGACTTCGACGCACTGCCGCGGGTCGAGCGCCTCGTACTGGCCGCACCCGAGGTGCCCATCGGCGCCTATGCGCGGACGATCCTTCAGCGCGCCTCCCGGACCCGCGGCGAGTCCTTCGGAGCGACGGTCCTGGCGCGGCTGGTCTCCAACGAGCTCGACACGCGCCAAGTGCTGGCCAAGGTCGCCCTGGGCGAGGCCGATGCTGGCATCGTCTACCGCACCGACGTGCGGCCAACGGACGCCGTTGCCGTCCTGACGATCCCGGCAGACGCGCTCGTCCTCGCGTCCTACCCGGCCGCGGTCGTCACCCGCAGCGACACGCCTGCCCAGGCCCGCGCGTTCGTCGACTGGCTCCGCGGCGCCGACGCGCAGGCCATCCTGCGGCGGCACGGCTTTCTCCCTCCGGACGAGGCCGCGCGATGAGCCTGCTCACCCGACTCGCGTTGGGCCTCGCCGCCTTTGCCCTGGTGCTGCTCATCCTGGCGCCGCTCGTGGGCATCGTCGCAGGCACCGACGTGGCGTCGTTGATGACCGCGCTCCAGCATCCGCTCGTGTGGCCCGCGCTCACGCTCAGTCTGCTCACCACGGCGACGTCGCTCGCGCTCATCCTGCTGTTCGGCACGCCGCTCGCGTGGCTCCTGTCGCAGCGCTCCGGCCCCGGCTGGCGCGCGCTGGAGGCGCTGATGCACATGCCGGTCGTACTGCCACCGGCGGTCGCGGGACTCGGCCTGCTACTGGCGTTCGGCCGCGACGGGTGGCTCTCCGGCGTCCTCTACCCGCGCGGCGCCTCGCTCTCGCTCACCACCGCGGCCGTCGTCCTCGCGCAGACCTTCGTCGCCGCACCGTTCTACCTCCAGGCCGCCACCGAGGCCTTCCGTCAGCTCGACCCCCGACTCACCCTGGTCGCGCAGACGCTCGGCGCCTCGCCGGCGCGCCGCTTCTTCAGCGTCGTGCTGCCGGTCTCGCGCTCGGCGCTCGTGGGAGGCGCCGCGCTGTCCTGGGCGCGGGCGCTCGGCGAGTTCGGCGCGACCCTCATCTTCGCGGGGAGCCTGAGCGGCCGCACGCAGACGCTCGCGCTCGCGATCTACGCGGCGCTCGAGGCCGACGTCCGCGTCGCGCAGGCGCTGTCGCTCGTCCTCGTCGCCGTCTCGCTCGCCGTCCTCGTCGTCGTGCGGTTGCAGCCCCGCGCGACGGCGGGCCCATGACGCTCGCGCTCGACGTCCAAGGCCAGGTCGGCGCTCTCACGGTCACCGCGCGCCTGACCGCCGGCTTGGAGCCCCTCGTCCTCGTGGGACCCAACGGCGCGGGCAAGACCAGCCTGCTGCTCCTGACGCTCGGCGCCCTGCGACCAACTCGCGGGATGGTCACGCTCCACGGCGACGTCCTCTGCGACACCGCGCGCGGGCTCGCGCTCCCCATCGAGGCACGCCGCATCGGGTACGTACCTCAGGACTTCGCGCTCTTCCCGCACCTCGACGTGCTGGGAAACGTGCTCTTCGGCGTGCCGCGGAGCCATCCAGACCGGCCGTTGCGCGCAGTGGAGCTCCTGGCGCGCTTCGACCTGACGGCGCTGGCGCGGCGCCGGGTCGGTACGCTCTCGGGCGGGGAACGGCAGCGCGTCGCGTTGGCCCGGGCGCTCGCCGCCGAGCCGCGCGCGCTGCTCCTGGACGAGCCGCTCGCGTCGCTCGACGTGGAGGCACGGCACGAAGTTCGCGCCGCGCTCGGCGAGACCCTGCGGTCGCTTGGGATTCCGGCGGTGATCGTGACTCACGACGCTCAGGACGCCGCCGCACTCGGCTGCGCGCTGGTCGTCCTCGAGCACGGTCAGGTGACGCAATCCGGAACCTTCGAGGCGCTCGGCGCCGCGCCCGCGACGCCGTTCGTGCGCAGCCTCGTCGCACGTCGGGGCTGACAGAAACACGTGAAGAAGTGGGGCGATCGGCCCGATGTGCCGGACGTGTGTCGTTCCGCAACTCCACCCTGGCACCCGTTCGATTTGCGTGGATCGCTGCGGGACGCACGGCCGGGCTCCTTGGACTTCGGGCCCATGTTTGGAGCAATGTGCGATGAGGGTCAAACAGGAGTGCGTCGGGGCGACACAGGACCATTTCGTGGGCGCCTCGGGAGGTGTGACCGCGGTGTTCTTGCCGAGCGCTGTGGAAGCCGAGCATGACGAAGACGGGCTGCAACCCGGCGACATCTTTGAGGGCCGGTATCGGATCGAAGGCCTGCTCGGCAGCGGCGGGATGGGACGCGTGCTCGGCGCGACGGAGCAGGGGATTGTCCAGCGTGCGGTCGCCATCAAGGTCCTGCGACGCACGACAGACAACAGCAAGGAACTCGGCCGTCGGTTCGTCCAGGAAGCCACGACCGTTTCACAACTTGCGCATCCAAACACGATGCGGCTCTTCGACTTTGGCGAGACGTCGGACGGACGACTGTTCCTGGTTTCCGAGCGGTTGACGGGTCGGTCGCTCCAAGACGTGATTGACGAATGCAGTATTCTTACTCCGTATCGGGCCCTTCGTATCGTGATTCAGGTGCTCAAGGCGCTGGCTGAGGCCCATGAGCTTGGAATCGTTCATCGAGACGTCAAGCCGGACAATGTCATCTTGTGTCGGCATCAGGGTGAATGCGACTTCGTGAAGGTCATCGACTTCGGCATCGCGACCGGCGGGCACGCCGCGACGGGTCCTCGATTGACGCCCAGGGGACACATCCTCGGGACGCCTCACTACATGGCGCCCGAGCAGGTCGACGGGCGCCCGCCGACCCCCGCGACCGATTTATATTCCGTGGGCGTTGTCCTCTACCGGCTGCTCACCGGACGGCTGCCGTTTGAGCGTGCAACGGTCGTCAAGGTCATGATGGCGCACCTCCGGGAGCCGCCATCGCCGCCACTGGGGCTGGTCGACACACCGCTTGGGGACATCGTACTGGAGTGTCTTCGCAAAGACCCCGCGACACGCCCCACCACGGCGGACGCCCTGCGCGCGCGACTCGAAGCGATTCTGGGTGAGTTCGGGCGCGGTGGAAACGAGGATACTCCCGATGCGTTGGCCGTGGTCGTCGCGCCGCCGTCGTCCGCGGTGCCGACTCCACCGGACGCTCTGGCCGCCGGCGGTGGACGCCGCACGACCGGAGTCGTCGTCCTCGGAGTCGTCGCGTTCCTCACGACCGCGCTCCTCATGCTTGCGACCGGGGCCCGCCGCAGCGACGCCGACGCGGCGACCGTGCCGCAGCGCGAGCCAGCGGACTCGCGTCAAGCGCAAACGGCTCCGCAGAGCCAATTGCATCGCTCGACTCCGTGAGCGCGGACGAAGGCACGCCAACGCGGTCAATCACCGTTGGGAGCTTGGCCGGCGCCTCATCCATGAACGACGCCCTCTCTTCGCGAGCGGTGATCTCCGTCCGCGCGAGCAGGCCCCACCATCCAAGCCGGTCGTGCGTGTCCGCATCGAGCGGCCGGTGCTCCAAGCGCGGACAGGAAACATGAACATGACGTTGAGCGTGGCAGTCCGGTGAAGCGTGCACGTGCGGCGTCGTGCGGGGCAGCCCGAGACCTCATGAAGGACCCATTCCTCCGCGTGCATCGTAGGTTTGACGAGGGCTTTCGTCGTGACGTGCCTGGTCTGCGGCGGGGTGCGAGATGAGGCAGTGGCCCAAATGCAGGTGACCGCGCCGCACGGGGTGCGCGGCGCGGCCAGGAGAGAGCAGAGACTGGGCGGGGCGGAGGCGGGGAAGACGCGGGAGCGAGGTCGGAGGTGGCGGCTACCTCTCAGTAGCTGGCCGTGCCAGACTGAGCGTAGAGATTCCAGGCCCAGTGCAGGCCGCTCCACTCGAAGAACTTGAACTGCAGGTTGCCGAAGATGGAGTAGAGATCCAGCGACAGGTAACCCGACAAGGTATCCAGGGCGATGTCGACGAGCACGCTGTAGTTGAGCGAGTGGGCGTCATTCAGCGACAGGCTGGTCGTGACCGGCACCGAGACCTCAACCAACTGAACGGTGCCCGACACCCACGCCGAGGCGATGATGGCATCCACACCAGCGCTCAAGGAGCCCCACACCCCGAAGAACGGACGGGTCGTCAGGTTGAGCGCATTCGTCGTTGCCGAGCCCTGGATATCGAGCCCCATCTCGCCCGTCGCGCTGATCTTGAGGGTCACCGGGACAAAGATGGGCGTGACAAAC
>SXOX01000142.1 GCA_005776585.1 Pseudomonadota bacterium
CCGCCGGCAAGCGGATCAACGTGACGAAGGCTAAGAAGCCCAAGTTCCGAGTGCCGCTCAACGGGAGCTACGTCGTGACTGCGACCCTCAAGGTCGCCGACAAGAGCAACGCGGGGAACACCGAGCCCGGGACCACGTGGTTTGGCCACACCGCATACGGGTTCGGGCAGGGCCGATGCACTGACCCCGTCAAACCGGGGCAGGACCTCCTGCAGAAATTCGAGGTCACGCTACCAGGGAATGCGAATCCGAAGGGGGCGACCACAGACGTCGAGTTCTACCTCGATGGGGAAGGGCAGTCGTTCGCCTGGACGGTGATCTGGGCCGGCAAGGCCAAGAAGTAGGCAGTGCCAGCGCGCCTCTGACGCCAGCAGTCCTTGCGTCTGTCGATCGTCGCGTCATGCGACAATGAACCCACGAATCGCCGCACTACATCCATGTACTTCACCAGCGCTTGGCGACCCGCGCCGGTGGCGTCAGCTCATCGAGGTCGCTATTGCGGGATTGGGTGCAGGTCAGGGCGGTCCGCTCTCCGCGAAGGACCAGGCGACCGTCGCGAGGAACGCGGCGCCTCGCGCGAGGTCCGTCGGGTCGACCTTGTCGACGGTGTCTGCGGCCGTGTGATGCACGTCGAAGTAGCGCGACTCCTCGACGAGGTAGGCGAACAACGGAACGCCGTTCTTGGCCAAGGGCGAGATGTCGGCGCCTCCGCCGTCACCTCGCGCCTCGACCGCGCCGAAGCCGAGGCCGGGATCGACCGCGCGCAGCCACGCGCCAAGTCGAGGGACCGCGGTCCGCTCCGCCGCAGCGTCGGGTAGCCCGACGGCGAGCCCCCGTGGCGCGAAGCCGCCCGAGTCGGTCTCGATGGCCGCGACGTGAAGCTCCGTGCCGTGCATCGACGCATAGGCCTTGCCGCCAGCGAGGCCGTTCTCTTCGTTGGTGAACAGGACCACGCGCACCGTGCGCCGCGGGCGCAGGCCAAGCCGGCGCAGCACCGTCAGGGCCTCCATGGCCATCACCACGCCGGCGCCGTCGTCGTGCGCGCCTTGTCCCACGTCCCAGGAGTCGAGATGCGCGCCGAGCAGCACGATCTCCCGAGGGAGGTCCCGTCCGACGAGCTCGGCGAGCACGTTGTGCGACGGCGCGGGCTCCAGCGTGCGAGCCTCCATCCGCAGGCGCACCACGGGCTTGTGACCACTCTTGGCGAGCCGCGCGAGCAGGGCCGCGTCCTCGACGGCCAGCGCCGCGTGCGGGATCTTCGGGACACCGTCTTCATAGCGCATCATTCCGGTGTGCGGCGTACGTAGGCTGTGCGCGGTGACGGACCGAATGAGGGAGGCGACGGCCCCAGCTTTGGCTGCGAGCACGGCGCCCACCACGCGGTACTTCACGGCCGTGCCGTAGCCCGTGCCGCGCTCGGGAGTCCAGGCCGGCATGGCGTGGTCGAACAGAACGATCTTGCCCTTCACTGCATCCGGGGCGAGAGCCGCCAGCGCCGTGTCGTCCGAGACCACGACGACCTCCGCCGTCACGCCTTCGGGCGGGGTCCCCACGGAGCCGCCAAGGCCCAGCATCGCGAGCGCCATCGGCCGTGGCGAGACGAGCTCTGCGGACTCGGCGCCGCGCTGCCAGTGCGGGACCTGGACCGGGTCGAGGCGCACGTTCTCATGGCCGTCCGACGTGAGCCGCACCTGAGCCCACGCGACCGCCGCCTCCAGGGCCTTGGAGCCCGAGAGGCGGTGGCCGATGCCGTCACAGAGCTCGACGAGCCGGTCGAAGGCCGCCGTGCGGGACAGAGCCTCGGACCGTACTCGACGGGCGACCTCAGCCAGTGGATTTGGCGCCTCTGCGCCCGCCGCGGTGGCGAGACCGAGCGTGACCGCGACCAGTCCCAGCCCCCGCCGTGTCACTTCGCGAGGATGGCCTTCATGTCGGCGAGCACCTTGGCCGGATGTCCGCTCACGCTGACGCTCGGGTAGTTCAGGACCCACTGGCCTGCGGGGTCGAGGACGACCGTGATGCGCATCGCGATGGGAAAGTCCGGCGTGAGGGCCGCGCCATAGGCGAGGGCCAGCTCACGCTTGACGTCCGACCACAGCGGGTACTGGAACTTCTCGTTGGTCTTGAAGACCTTGTTCTTTGCGGGAGCGTCGAAGGACACGCCGACGATGTGGACGCCCAAGGCCTCGAACTCGGGGTAGAGGTCGCGGAACCCGCAACCCTCGGTCGTTCACCCAGAGGTGGAGGCGGCCGGGTAGAACCACAGGACCGTCCAATGACCGAGCAGCGCGGCCTGCGTGACCGACTGTTTGTCGGTATCCAAGACCGCCGAGAACGCCGGCAGCGGCTTGGGTGGCACGACCGGCGTGCCGTTCAGGCCGGCCGGAAGGACCACGCTGCCACCGCCGTCCTTCACGGTCGCCACCTCGCCCGGCGCCGGGCCCGGGTCCGGTGTGGCAGGGAGCTCGGGGCCGAGATCGGGCGGCGCAGTCGCCACCTCCACCGCCGGCGGGCCCTGGTCCTCGGGTGGGAGCCCGAGATCGGTGGGAGGCGCCGCCACGCCCTGGTCTGCGGCGGGCTCGGTCGCCGTGTCCGGACCACGGCCGCCCTGCGGCTCCGTGCTGGCGGTCGTGTTGGACTTGCAGCCAGAGAGGGCGAGGGCGAGAGCGAGGGCGAGAGCGAGGGGGGGCAGACGCATCCCCGCACCGTAGCACTGCCGCGGCGGCTAGCGCCAGAGCGGCGAGTCGGAGGCGACGAACAGGACGTATCGGCCGGCGCTCCCACGGTCGCGCAGCTCGGCGAAGCCCTCGGTCAGCGGCGGCAGCTCCAGCGCCGAACGCAGGGCCTCCGGCTCGGCCTGGCCCTTGGCGACCGACCCCAGGAAGCGCTCGAAGGCGGCGTTGCGCGGCGCGAGCTTGCCCGCGACCTCAGCGACGCGATCGGGCGTGAGCGGCAGCGTAAGCCACGAGAGCTCGTGGTCGGGGTCGTCCCCCACCTTCACCAGGCAGTCGCGGTCGAGGTATGCCTTGAAACACCAATCGCCGTACTTGTACGCGCGGGAAACGAGCACGGCGGCCTTGGGCATGGCCTGTGACAGCGCATAGGCGAAGAAGAGCACGTTCTGGACGTCCTCGACGGCGAGCGTGTGAAAGCCCTCGGCCGCGGTGGACTCGCGCACGATGAGCTCCCGGAGTTCGACGCCGCTCGTGCCCTGGTAGCCCGCTGGGAGCGGTGTGGCCCTCGGCCGATAGCCAAAGCGGCGCAGCCACGAGGACTGAGCGGCGAGTACCTCCTCCAGCGGTGCGCAGACATAGATGAAGGCTCGGGAGCGATCGAACATGGTCACCTCGTCGAGTCGCGATGATACACAATCGCGATCGGAACGCCGTCGACGACGACGCGCATCTCCTCGGTGTACCCGGCGACGGACTCCTGGCCCGGCGTGAGGTAGCCCTTGATGAGGTAGTCCGGCGCATTGGGCTCGTACGTGATGTCCCGCCGCAGCGCGTCTGTCGTGTGGTTAACCACGCCGACGCAGTCGAACGACGCGCCGTGTGGCGCGACCTCGTTGACGTGGCGATACGCGGCATCCAGCCCCTCGCCCCACCAGCCGACCTCGAAGAGCGAGTGCTTGTAGACGGTGCTCGTGCCCCCGACGAGCTCGCCGTAGTAGTCGAGATAGTACGGGTGCACACGCCAACACTGAACGCCGAGGTAGAGCGTGGTCAGGGCAGCCATGACGGGTCGCACGTGCCTGCGCTGCGGCAGCGCCCAGTGGAGGCCCGCGCCGATCATGAGCGCCATCGGTGGAAAGGCTGTGTAGATGTAACGTACTCCGTCCTGTTTGAGCACGGATAGGGTCCACACGAACGGGGTGAGGAACCACAGGATCAGGACCAGGTCGGTGAACGCGCGGTGGCGCCACGCGCGCCAGACGAAGGAGCCGAACGCTCCCAAGAGCAGCACCGGCGTCGTTGCCGCCAAGTACACTGGAAAATAATACCAAGGCGGCTGACGGAAGGTGCCGAGGAACCACTCCTGGATGGGGTAGCTCCAGTGCTTGAGCGTGGTGACGAGCTGTCCGAAGGGCTCACGCCAGAGCCACGGCCATGAGGCCAGCAAGAGAAGCGGCGGCAAGAACGGCATGACGTAGACGCCGAGAGGGACCTCGATGCGGCCGCGCGAGACGACGTTGCGCCACTGTGACAAGAAGTGCAGGACGAACAGGAACACGAGGAGCAGCACGTTCGAGAACTTCGTGGCAAATGCCAGGCTCGCGACGACGCCCGCGAGCAGGTAGATGCGGTTGACGCGCTCTTTGGCGTAGAGCCCGGTGACGAACAGGTGGACTGCGAGCGTAAACAGGAGGCCGGTCGGGGCGTCGAGCGCGGCGACCTTGGCATGCGCTACGAACTGCGGCAGTAGCGCCAGCACCAGCGCTCCGAAGACGGCCGACCAGAGGTCCAAAAAGCGCACGCCGAAGAGGAAGGTCACGAGCACCGTGAGCGCGGAGAAGACGGCGGCGGTCGCTCGCAGCGGCGTGTAGTCATTGGTGCCCGCGAGGTGCGAGACGAGGCCGTAGATGAACTTGCCGATTGGGGGATGCTCTTCATTGGTGTGCCAGTAGGCGCTCTCGATATAGCCGTGCGCGATGTTGGACACATAGATGCGTCCGGCGGAGGCGTAGGCCCACTCGTCGGAGGTCTCGCCAGCGCCCGACAGGTCGTACAACCGAACCCCGAGCGTGAAGAGCACGAGATAGAGGCCAATCGCGACTCGGGCGCGATGGGCAGCGTCGAGGCGGATGAGTCGCACCGCGCGACGGAGGCGCGGCCAGAGCGCGACGAGGAGGGCCAACACAGCGAAGACGAGGGGGGCGAGTCGAAGTGCGCGCGGGACCGGCGCGACCGTCCCCGGTGGCACCGGCTGGAGCACCACGGGCGGCAGCGGCGTAAGGCTCATGTAGCCCGAGGGGAGCCGCCACTTCACAGCGAAGGGCGACGGGCCGAAGCCATGCTTGATCTGCACGCTGAGGTGATGGAATCCAGCGACCAAGCGGACCTGAGCGCTCTGGTTCGAACTGCCGGTCCGCTTCGCGATGGTCGGCTTGCCATCCAGCCGGAACCAGACATCGTCTGGAGATTCGACGACGAACTCGTAGGTGCCACCCCGGGGCGCGTGAAGCCAGCCTTCGATCGTGGCGGACGTGCGATCGGCGAGCTGGAGCGGGTTCTTGTTGTGGTCGGGTCCGAAGTCGAGGTGCCTGACCGTGCGGGTCTCCGCGGGCTCTCCCGTGCCGTTGTGGTTGTCGAAGACGCGGAGCACCACACCGCGCGGCGCGGTCTTGGAGAGCGCCAGGAGCCCTGAGGCGACCGCGAGGAGCGCGAGTGCGACGACGGCGGCGGGTCGATTCACCGCGCGCGTTGTACACGACGGGCCGCGACCGGGCTACCGCGAAGGTGGCCTGCCCCTTACATCCTGCGTATGATTCGCCAGGGCTTGGGTCCGGGAGGTCGTCATGTCGAAGCGCATGTTGGCGGCGGTCGGGGTGCTCTTCGCGTTGGGCTGCAGCGACGGCGACGAGTCGTCGGGCGTGCTCCTCGATGTGCTCACGCCGGGCGAAGTCGGCACCGACGGCGGTGGGACGAGCGACGTGGCCGCCGCCGACTCCGGCGTGCGTGACGCGATGGGAGAGGTCGGCGATGGCGTCCTCCCGGATGGCGCGCCTCAGTCCGACGTGTCGGAGACGTCGTGTCCCGGCGCGTTCGGCTGCCCGTGCGAGGCGCCGACCGACTGCGCCTCCGGCTACTGCCTCGTGGGCTCCGGTGGCAGCATGGTCTGCACCAAGCAGTGCGCTGACGTCTGCCCCACTGGGTTCAGCTGCGCGCAGTGGACGGCGGGTGGGACGGACCCCGTCTATGTCTGCCTTCCCGAGCCCGACGCCCTGTGCCGGGCCTGCGACAGCGACGCCGAGTGCACGAAGTACGGCGACACGACGGCGACGTGCCTCAAGGACCTCTTCACGGACCTGCTGGGGCAGGGTCGCTGTGGCACGACCTGCGCGGGCGACGCGCAGTGCCCGAGCGGCTATGTTTGCAAGACCGTCGCCGAAGCGGGCGGTGTCCCGCTCCGCCAGTGTGTGCCCGCGTCGGGCGCGTGTCCGTGTGCGCCCATCTTCGTCGGCAGCACCGAGCCGTGTACGCACAAGGGTGAGCTCGGGTCGTGCGTCGGCTCCCGCACCTGCACCATGGCGGGCTGGGACGCCTGCGACGCGCCGCAGGCCCAGGCCGAGGTGTGCGACGGGCTCGACAACGACTGCGATGGCCAGGCTGACGAGGACTTCCCCGGCGTTGGCTCCGCGTGCGACACCTCCGAGGACACCGATCAGTGTAAGAACGGCGTCTTGGCGTGCGGGCAGGGCGGGACCATCGTGTGCCAGGACGACTCGCCGGCCGTCGAGCAGTGTGATGGCATCGACAACGACTGCGATGCGCTCATCGACGATGGCTTCACCGACACCGACGCCGACAAGACCGCCGACTGCGTCGACGAGGACGACGATGGGGACGCAGCGCCCGACGTCAGCGATTGTGCGCCGCTCGATCCGCTCGTGCACCCGGCTGCGACCGAGGTCTGCGACGGCCAGGACCAGAACTGCGACGGCAAGGCCGACGAGACGTTCCCGGACCTGGACCTCGACGGGGTCGCCGACTGCCAGGACGAGGACTCGGACGGCGACGGCATCAAGAACGGGACCGACAACTGCGCGCTCATCCCGAATCCCGACCAGACGAACACCGACACCGACATCTACGGCGACGTGTGCGACAAGGACGACGACCAGGACGGCATCGACGACCTGGAGGACACGTGCCCCCTCGTGGCGAACGCCGACCAGTCGAACTACGATGGCGACGCCGAGGGCGATGCCTGCGATATCGACGACGACAACGACGGCGCCAAGGACCCCGAGGACTGCGGTCCGTACAACGCCAAGCAGAAGCCGGGAGCGGTCGAGGCGTGTGACACCATCGACAACAACTGCAACTCGGTCGTCGATGAGGGCTTCCCGGACGCCGACGCCGATGGGCAGGCCGATTGCGTCGACTCGGACGACGACAACGACGGCATCGACGATCTCGGGGACTGTGGCCCGAAGAACCCGCTCGTCTATCCGGGCGCGCCGGAGCTCTGCGATGGCATCGACCAGAACTGCGACCTGATCGCTGACGACCAGAGCCTCGACACGGACCTCGATGGGCAGGCCGATTGCGTCGACGCCGATGACGACGATGATGGCGTGCCCGACGGGGCGGACAACTGCCAGTTCCATGCGAACGCCGATCAGAAGGCGTCCGATGGCGACAAGCTCGGTGACGCCTGCGATCCCGATGACGACAACGACAACACGCCCGACGGCGCGGACTGCGCGCCAACGGACCCAAGCGTCCATCCGGGCGCGATCGAGCTGTGCGACGGCATCGATCAAGACTGCGATGGCACTGCGGACCAGACGTTTGCCAACACCGATCTCGACGGGCTCGCAGACTGCGTCGACCCCGACGATGACGACGACGGCGTGCCTGATGGGCTCGACGACTGTCCGCTCGTGGCCAACCCCGACCAGAAGAACTCCGACAGCGACCTGCTCGGCGATGCGTGTGACGCCGACGACGACAATGACGACACGCCTGACGCGCAGGACTGCGCTCCGACGAACCCGAACATCCATCCGGGCGCTCCCGAGGCGTGCAACGGCAAGGACGACGACTGCGACGATCTGGTCGACGATGGGTTCGCCGACACCAACAAGGACGGCGTTGCAGACTGTATCTCCAACGACGACGACGGCGACGGCATCCCGGATGAGGAGGACAACTGTCCCAAGGCGGCCAACGCCGATCAGGACGACAACGATGGCGACCTGATGGGCGATGCGTGCGATCCCGACGACGACAACGACGGGAGCAAGGACGTCGACGACTGTGAGCCGACGAACCCCAACGTGTCGCCGAAGAAGCTCGAGCTCTGCAACGGCCAGGACGAGGACTGCGACGGCGCCGTCGACGAGACGTTTGGGGACCTCGATCAGGACGGGCAGGCGGACTGCGTCGATGCCGACGACGACGGCGACGGCGTCTTGGACGCTCAGGACAACTGCCCGACGAGCAAGAACGCGGACCAGAAGAACAGCGACTCGGATCTGCTGGGAGACGCGTGCGACCCCAACGATGACAACGACGCGAGCCCCGACGCGGACGACTGCGCGCCGACGAACCCGGCCGTCTACCCGGGTGCGCCGGAGCTGTGCAATGGCATCGACGACGATTGCTCGGGCAAGGCCGACGAGGCGTTCAAGGACACCGACGGGGACACGTGGGCCGACTGCGTGGACGCCGATGACGACGAGGACACCGTGCCAGACGTGCTGGACAACTGCCCGCTCGTGGGCAATCCGGATCAGACCAACTCGGATACGGACGGGCTCGGGGACGCGTGTGATGGCGACGACGACAACGACGGTGATCCGGATGCCACCGATTGCCAGCCGAAGAACGCGGCGATCGCGCACGGCAAGCCCGAGGCCTGCAATGGCATCGACGACGACTGCTCGGGCAAGGCGGACGACGGCTTTGGCGATCTGGACAGCGACGCACTGGCCGACTGTGTCGATCCCGATGACGACGGTGACGGCATCGCGGACACCTCGGACAACTGCCCGGTCAACGCCAACACGAACCAGGCCAACAACGACGGCGACACGCTGGGGGACGCCTGCGACGCCGATGACGACAACGACGGCGATCCGGACACCTCCGACTGCGCCCCGACGAACGCCGCAATCGGCCACGGCAAGACCGAGACGTGCAATGGCATCGACGACAACTGCTCCGGTACGACCGACGAGGGCTTCACCAACACCGATGGCGATGCCAAGGCCGACTGCGTCGACACCGATGACGACAACGATGGGGACCCGGACTCGGCCGACTGCGCGCCGCTGAACGCGAACGTCGGACACACGAAGACCGAGATCTGCGGAAACGGCGTCGACGATGACTGCAACGCCGCGACCGTCTGCTACACGGTGACTCAGGGTACGACCAAGCTCACCGTGGCGCCGTATCCGGGGACCAAGGGGGTCGCCTCGTTCTACGCGTACGGAACACCGAACGGCTCGAGCGCGAACACGGGCCTCGAGATTACTCAGCGGACGATCTTGATGCTGTACAAGGACGCGACGAACTCCAAGCTCTACCTCGTGGCCATCCACGACAAGGTGAACGACGGCTCCGGCGGTGAGGCGACCGTCGCCATCACGGGCGCGCCCGGTGCCTCGCTGGTGCTCGTCGACGATCCCGGGGAGGTCGCGGCCTCGGCGTGGAACGCGACGACCGGTTCGGGGACCTTGGCGCTCGCGTGGAGCTCGTGCTGCACCGACGGGTTCGTCATCGGCCCGCTCCCAGCGTCGTTTACGCTGAAGGCAACCTTCAGCGGGGTCACCGGCATCAACGGCGTGACGACCTTCGACGGCAAGACCGCCAAGACGCTCGGCGCGACCAGCACGCCAGTCACCTTCACAGGCGGGCCGTAGCGCTTCCTCGGCCACAGCGACCGTGCTAGGCTCCCGGGCTCGACCGAACCTGGAGGAGCCATGGCCATCGATTCCGTTCCCTCTCGACTCATGCAGCGTGGGCGTCAGCATCCGAGCGATCCCGCGCTCTGGACCAAGGACAGCAGCGGCGCGTGGCGCTCCACCAATTGGGGGGACTACGCCCGCGAGGTCCGAACCGCCGCGCGCGCCATGATGGCACTCGGCTTCGAGAAGAAGGACACCGTCTGCATCCTCGGCTTCAATCGTGCCGAGTGGGTCGTCTTCGACGTGGCGTCCATGGCGGCGGGCGGCGCACCGGCGGGCATCTATACGACCTGCTCGCCGACCGAGGTGCAGTACATCATCGATCACGCCGAGTCCAAGCTCGTGCTGGTCGAGAACGCCGCACAGTGGGACAAGATCGCCAAGGAGCGGGAGCGCCTGCCGCGGCTGCAGCACGTCGTCTTCATGAAGGGCGCCGCGGTCCCCAACGACCCCATGTGCCTCTCGTGGCAGGCGTTCCTCGACAAGGCCACCGGCACGACCGAGGAGGCGCTCGACGAGCGGCTCGCCGCGCTCGAGCCCGATCAGACGGGGACGTTCATCTACACGTCCGGCACGACC